>QNXU01000449.1 GCA_003973485.1 Bacteroidota bacterium
TTGGCTTTTTCAATTAGGGATTCATATTGTTTTTCTCTGGAAGCCATCATTTCTTTTTTGGCTTCATGAAAAGCTTTCTTCTTTTCATAAAACTCATCGTAGATAGATTGGAAGGTATTTTCTACTTCCTCTTTTTTGTCTTCTTCCACAGCCCCAACTCTAATCCATCTTTGGCGAAGCTCCTTAAGATGTTCAGTTGCTTCTCGCCAATCTGGATTTGCAGCATAACTTTTAGCTTCTTCAATTAAAGTGGATTTCACTTCAAGGTTTCGTCTTCTATTCTGGCTGATATAATCTTCCAGCATCTTTTCCATCATTTCCAACCGCTCTTTAAGCGCAACAAAATCGCCTATGCCATCAAAAGAAGATAGAGATTCCTTTAAGTTTAATACCTTCATTAAAAAAGAACCCTTGTTGTCTTCGGTTTCAATTTGTTGCTGAACCTTATCCACTTTTTCTTTTAGAGATTCGAATCGGTCTTTAAAAAACTGCATTGCAGTCGCCTCATCTTCCTTAACTTCTCCTATCTCTCGCTGCGGAAAACCCTCTTGTTCCTTTAAAATTACTTTTCCGCCTTCAATGAAAGCCAATTCTTGCTGTAAATCAGTCAAAATATTATAATTTGGTTTTTGTAAAATTTGGTGCAAAATTAAATTTAATTTGCAATAAAGCCATACGGCTCTTGTGTTATTACTGATGATATCACGTAATTTGAAATTCTATTGAAGATAAAAGAAAAATATTAGCAAAAAAACAGATATGAGTGACGAAAAAATAATTTTTTCAATGGCGGGGGTGTCAAAAATTTACCCTCCCAAGAAAACCGTTCTAAAAGATATTTATTTATCCTTTTATTATGGTGCAAAGATTGGAGTTCTAGGTCTTAATGGTTCAGGTAAGTCTTCTTTATTGAAAATTATTGCTGGCATTGATAAAGACTATCAGGGAGAGGTTGTAGCCTCAAAAGAATATTCCGTTGGGATGTTAGAGCAAGAGCCTGAATTAGATCCAGATAAGACCGTGAAACAGGTTGTAGAGGAAGGAGTAGCTGAAACTGTTAATCTCTTAAAAGAATTTGAAGAGATTAATGAAAAATTTGCTGATCCAGAGGTTTTGGACAATCCTGACAAAATGAATGACTTGATTGAGCAACAAGCAAAAGTTCAGGAAAAACTAGATCATGCGAATGCTTGGGAGCTTGATAGCCGACTAGAGCAAGCAATGGATGCCCTGCGTACACCACCAGCAGATTCGCCTGTGAAGAATCTATCAGGAGGGGAGAAACGTAGAGTTGCGCTTTGTAGATTGCTGTTGCAAGAGCCTGATGTATTGCTTCTCGATGAGCCTACCAACCATTTAGATGCTGAGTCAGTTCATTGGCTAGAGCATCACTTGCAGCAATATAAAGGGACGGTTATTGCAGTAACCCACGATCGTTATTTCTTGGATAATGTTGCAGGATGGATATTAGAATTAGATAGAGGAGAAGGAATTCCATGGAAAGGAAATTACTCAAGCTGGTTGGATCAAAAGCAAAAGCGATTAGCACAAGAAGAGAAATCTGAATCTAAAAGACAGAAAACATTGCAACGAGAGTTGGAATGGGTGAGAATGGCACCTAAAGCTCGTCAAGCCAAATCAAAAGCCCGTTTAAGTTCTTATGAAAAAATGCTTGATGAAGAGGGTAAGGAAAAAGAACAAAAATTGGAGCTGTTTATCCCGCCTGGTCCCAGATTGGGGAGTAAGGTGATTGAAGCAAAAGGGGTAGCTAAGGCTTATGGAGATAAGTTGCTGTATGAAGACTTGAATTTCTCTTTACCTCAAGGGGGTATTGTTGGAATTATTGGTCCGAATGGAGCTGGTAAAACGACTTTATTTAAATTAATTACAGGAAAGGAAAAGCCTGATGCAGGAACTTTTGAAGTAGGAGAAACGGTAAAAATCTCTTATGTTGATCAAGAGCATGATAATCTGGATCCTAATAAATCAGTTTGGGAAAATATATCAGAAGGCAATGAATGGATTCAGTTAGGGAATAACAAAATCAATTCAAGGGCTTATGTAAGTAAGTTTAATTTTGCGGGAGCCGATCAAGAAAAGAAAGTAGGCGTTTTGTCAGGTGGAGAAAGAAACAGAGTGCATTTGGCCATGTCCATTAAACAGGAAGCCAACTTGCTTTTACTCGATGAGCCTACCAACGATTTGGATGTGAATACGCTTAGAGCTTTGGAAGAAGGCTTAGAGAATTTTGCAGGCTGTGCTGTAATAATAAGTCACGATAGATGGTTCTTAGATAGGATTTGTACGCACATCTTAGCTTTTGAAGGCGATTCTCAGGTATATTGGTTTGAAGGTAACTTCTCTGATTACGAAGAAAATCGTAAGAAAAGATTGGGTGATGATGCTATTCCTAAAAGGATTAAGTATAAGAAATTGACTCGATAGCACTAAAAGACCTGTCAGGTTTTGGAAACCTGACAGGTCTATATTAATCAATACGCTGTCAAGTATTTTTCCTTCTGAGACCAATGATTTGTATTGAGTAAAGAAACTTAAGTTTTTTGTTTTATGTTTTTATTTTAAATTAGAATTATGGAAAGTAAACGCAAAATTATACTTGGCGATAGGTTTAAACACGCTGGAAGTACTGGAAAAAAAGCTCATGTCATTTCAAGAAAGGGTCATTGGGTTATTTTTAGAGAAGGTGGAGAAAGGGTGTTGGGAGAATATACCTCAAAAATAAATGCAATGCGTGAAGCTAGGAAACTTAAAGATTCAGGAATTAGTGATAAGATTGTTCTACATAGAAAAGATGGGACTGTCGAAAAAGTGCATTATTGAAATAAATGTCATTTCATAAACTGTCCTTTTGATAAAGAATATAAGCCAATTTTAAATTCAATTTTCTTTTGTATTACATATTTGAATTTCAACCCAATTCTTTCCGAAACCTATAATTCAGCTGATTCAAGAATCGAAAATATCCTAAATCTTCTAAGTTCTTCAAAATATAGTATTCACGATCTTTCGAGAATGGAATCTTCAAAGAAGAATGAATTAGCAAGATTTAATATGCCATTCGAACTTGGAATGGATATAGGATGTAAAAAGTTTGGTTCTGAGAATCATAATTCTAAATCATTGCTAATTCTAGATAAAGAGAAGTATCGATATAAAAAAGCGATTTCTGATTTGTCTGGAAATGATATTGGATACCATGATAATTCGCCAGAAAAAGCTTTAAGACAAGTAAGAAATTGGATTTATAGAATTGAAGAAACTCCTATCCCAAGTCCAAATAAAATCTGGAGACTTTATAATGAATTCATGGGTGATTTTTATGAAATTGCCGAGAGTAACGAATTAAGCCAAGAAGATAAGGAAGAAATGCCTTGGGATGAATTCAAATATTACATCACAAACTGGGTAGAAGGTAGAGAGAATTTTGAATGAATTACTTGTTTGAAGTATTTAAAAATCAGATAGTAATCCCACTTTCAAGCTGCTAATTTCAACGCCTTTTCGGATAAGGTCACTCCTACGAACTTAGGTTGTCCCATTTGTTTATTTTACGGTAAGAAAGCCCCGAATGGGGCTAATTGAAAAGCCATTTATTCGATAAAACTTTTACATATCCAATCATCGAATAATCCATCTATTCATGATTTTTTACCCTCCATCTATCACCCATTATCCTTCTTTCTAAACAGTTAGAACAAAAGCAGAAATTCTTCAAACTTCCTACTTCCAACTTCGAGCTTTCCGGTCTGACCTGCGGTACTGACCTAATCATCCAACACCCAACATCCAATCACTACCTCCCAACTCCCAGCTTCCCACTTCAAACTTCTAACTAATCTTTAACCTCACTCAATCCCATCGCCTTCAACATAAACCTAGGCAAGGGCTTCTTCGGATCTCTTTTCTGTAGGTTTAAATACCACCCTATTTTTTTCATAATCGGCACTTTATGAGTTTCCACAAATTCAATAAGTGCTCCGTCTGGATCCTCAATATAAGTAAAGTGGCCTGCTGCTTCTCCCATGTCAAAACTATTGGCAGAATCTACTGTGAATGGAAAACCTTTAGCTTCACATTCTTCTTTTAGGGCTTGCATGCCGTTGATATCATAACATAAATGAATATATCCTAAATCACCCCAGAATCTATTTTCAAAAATCTTCTTTGGTTTGCGGTTTTCAGCCACTACTAATTCAATTTCAGATGCCCCTAAAAGTGGACTAAAAGCACCTTCCATAGGTTTGCTATGACGTAATAATACCCTTTTTAATTTTTTATCTCCTCCAGGAACAGCTTTTAAATCATCAAAAACGCCTTCTTCTTCATAAATTACAGTATCGTAGCCAAGAATATCAGAATAAAGAGTGCGTGCTTTTTCGATGTCGGTTACTCCAATAATGGCACCATTAGGGCCGCCTGGGAGGTCTGTTTTTCTCTGTTGAAACCATGAGTTTGAAGTAACAATTTGGAAAATATTATCCCAAGGATCTTTTACAAAGAAAGTGGGCTTTCCGTAAGGGTCGTTCTGCAAATCGCCTAATACATTAAGCCCTCTTCTGTTGAAAAGTTCATAAGTGGCTTCCACATTTTTACTTTTCATTTTGGCAATATTGATTCCTAGGTCACCTAATTGAGGTTCAAATTTTGGACCTTCTGGTTTTCGAGAAGTATGTTGCCAAATTTCAAAACCGCCACCACCTTGCATATTGATGGCTAAAATGGCATGCCGACTACGTGGCTCACCACCAGTATAGGGCAGCATTAAAGCCGCTTCTGCTGCTTCCTCAAAAACAGGAACGCTCATTCCGAAATTTTGCCTATACCATTTAAAGGCTGCTTGAACATCTGAAACGCCAATCCCTATTTGTTGTATTCCGCTTATTATTTTCTCGCTCATATTATTTGAATTCTATTTCGCTAAAATAAGGCAATTGAATGAAAAGGCGAGTATTCAAAGCTGAAAATTATAGTGCTTTTGCCGTTTGTCTTTTCTTTTTACTAAATGTCACGACTTAAGTCGGGATATTTTCTTTCTAATTGCATTCTCAGGTTAATTAAAGCTTCCAGGACAAATGCAGTAGTTACTGCATCTGATTTCCAATGTAATACATGTCTTACAACTGTTCCGCCAGAGAAAAAAACACCGCCCTTCCAATATATCTGATCATTCTCTTCAATACTTTTCGAAAAAATGTAGTCTAGGCCTGCTAATATGGCTTGCTGTGATGCTGGAGTTTGCAAACCCCTTATATTTAATAAGCTATTAACGGCAAAAATAGTGGATTGTAAGCTGTCTCCATCATTAATTAAATCTCTTGAAGTCCAATAACCATTTTCCTTATAATTATCTAAAACATAAGTTTCAATTAATTCGCAGCTTTCTGCTAAATCCACAACACCATTTTTATATGCTTTTGAAACGTAATAAGGAATGTGATATCGGTTTGGGTAGTAAGTAGCTGCATAATTATAATTCTTGTTTTCTAACTCATCTTTTATAAATGCTATAGCATTTTTACTTGCAATACTTTTTTGGTTGTTGTAGATGCTCAAAACCCTCAAGACATTCGCATTAATAATTGGGTCGATATCATTACTTCCATAAGGGATATAAGGCTCATAAGCATTTGGGTACATTTTGCTTATGGGAAGATAAAAGGTTGCAAGATGAAAAAATTCCTGTACTGGATTCCATTTTTTGGAAAATTCATATTCTTCACCCAACCAAGTTAGATATGCGCCACTTTCAGGTCCTTGTCTTTGCCAAAAGTTATACCACATCCTATTGTTGCGGTTTGTATCCGTATATTCATCGAATATTTCATGGATTTTGGCCAAACTATCAGGAATAGGACTTCCTTTTATTTTATTTCTTAGATAAATAGCCAGTAGGCCAGCAGCCGTATCATCGGCATCATTAGTTACGTTCGCAGCTTTTTGAATAAATTTAAGCGGTAAAGGATAATTGTTGGGTCTTCGAGTAAACTGATCTGCTTCCTTTTCAAACCATTTATGGGGTTTTGTTGGAGGTAATAAATTCCAAAAGTTAAAGCTGCCGTCAGATTGGTAGTTCATGATTCTATCGAAGGCTAAATCCAACATTGGGGGGATGTTTCGATATTCGGGGTATTGGAGATAAATATTGGCTAAAATATTATGGATAGTAGCTACTGAAAAACAGTTGGAATCGTATTCACTATTTTTACCACCCATTAAAGGAAACCAAAAATTCATACTCATTTGAGATCCCCATTCACCTTTTAGCCGAAAAATGGAATCGTTTTCTTTTTGCTGTGATTTTTCTAAATAATTTAATGCCTTTTCAATGTGAATTAAGGTTTTGGTATGAAGCTTTCTTGCGGATTCTTTTTTATTGAATTGGGAAAAAGAATTAAAGGAGCATAAAAAAATAAAGATTAAAGAAAATCTAATATTCATAATTACAGTAAACGATATTTTTTATAAAAGTTCTACTGTCTTGAATTGATTATGTGGGGGAAAGAAATAGTTCAAAATAAAAATGCCGACATTTCTGCCGGCATTAAAACTTGCTCTTTTTAAAAAAATTTAATCTAGTTTCACAGCTTTCACCTGATTTTCTTGAACCAATTCGTTAAATGCGGTTACTTTTTCATCTAGAATTTTATTTAAAGCATTTAAATGTTTATCAATTCTGGCTGTAACCTCTTTGCTAAATTCTATAGCTGATTCAGTTGGTCTAAAATCTCCCATGCCTACCAGACTATTCAAGTGTCCTAATTTATTATTTAATCTGATGGGGTAATTCAATGGATCTTGACGGCTTCTATTTTTAGTTTGATACAAGGCCTCTTCAATTTCTTTCATCTCATCCAGAATGCTTTTCCCCATATTTTTAATGGTATCAGCTTCAGCCTTTTTGATTACATCTTCAATTTGAACTCGGGCTTTTCTGATATCCTTAATTGCCAAATTCGTTTCTGAAAGTTTTGTAATTACCCTATTTTGGAAGTCAAATTGTGCTTTTAAGTCTTCCTGAGTAGCGCTTGACCTTGGGTCTTTCACAATTTCAAATTCCTGCGTTTGAGCATTTCCGTTTATAGAAAGTTCTACATCATATTTGCCAGGAAGTGCAGTTGGACCACTGGTAGAAGACCACCATAAAATCATCCCTTCAAATCCTTCAGCATCAGGATATCGCATATTCCAGATAAATTGATTGCTTCCAGGTTCTACTGTTAACTTTTCTTCTTTTGCTTTTTTATCAGGATGAGTGCTATAAGTAGCGATTACTTTCCCCGATTTTTCTTTATACTGAATTTTCACAGTATCAGCAGAGGCAGTATCTTTCAGATGGAAATAAGTAATAACACCTGAAGGCATGTTTTTACCTGCCGTTTTGGACTCAACACTTCTTCCGCCTATTCTATAAGTTTTCTTAGGCTGAAATAAGTAGAAATCTTTTTGAGTTACTTCATCGCTTAATTGATGTAGAACTGTTAAATCATCAATTAACCAAAAGCCTCTACCTTGAGTAGCAGCAATCAAATGATTATCTTTTATGGTCAAATCCGTAATAGGAACAATTGGTAAGTTTAACTGGAAATCTTTCCAGCTTGCGCCATCATCAAAAGAAATGTACATTTTTGTTTCGGTTCCAGCGTAAAGTAATCCTTTTCTTTCAGGATCAGCACGAACAACTCTTGTGAAATGATCATTTTGAATGCCATTAACAATTTTTGTCCAGCTTTTACCGTAGTCTTTGGTTTTATATAAATAAGGCTGATAATCACCATTTTTATAGGAAGTGGCCGCTATGTAGGCTCCTCCTTTAGTGAATGGATCAGCTTCTATGCTGTTGATCATGATCCACTCCGGCATGTTTTTAGGTGTTACATTCTCCCAGTTTTCACCGCCATCTTTACTTACGTGCACCAAGCCATCATCAGAACCAGTCCATAAAAGTCCTTCTTCATAAGGAGATTCTATTGCTGCGAAGATGGTACAATAATATTCCACGCTGGTATTGTCCTTGGTTATGGGGCCACCTGAAGGACCTAATTTACTTGGGTCATTTCGAGTTAAGTCCGGACTGATGGTTTCCCATTTATGGCCTTCATTCGTAGTGACATGCAAATGATTGGAAGCAGTGTATAATTTATTAGGATCATGTGGAGAAGTAAAAATCGGGAAATTCCACTGGAAACGATATTTCATTTCTTCTGCTCCATGTCCCATAGGGTTATCTGGCCACACGTTGATAGCTCTAATTTCTTCGGAATTGTGATTGTATCGTGTTAAAAAGCCATCGTAACTTCCGCCATATACAACATCATTATTTTCTTCATCAATGGCGAGGTGTGCACTTTCTCCACCAGCAGTTGATTCCCAATCTTGTTCTCCTATTGTATAACCAGTAGTTCTATGCGCAATTCTTACGGTAGAATTATCTTGCTGAGCACCATAAATTCTAAATGGAAAATGATTGTCTGTCACCACTCTGTAAAACTGAGCTGTATTTTGATTCATATAAGTACTCCAGTTTTCGCCTCCATCAAAACTTACTTGAGCACCTCCATCATCTGCCATAATCATCCTTTGATTATCATTCGGATCAATCCACATATCATGATGATCGCCATGTGGAGCCCTATGGGAAGTGAAAGTTTTTCCACCGTCTTTAGATTGGTGGTAATCTACATTCACCACATAAACCATATCTTCATCTTGAGTGTCGGCATAAATTCTAGTATAATACCATGCTCTTTGCCTTAAAGCTCTATCATCATTAGTTTTTTGCCATGTTTTTCCAGCATCATCTGAGCGGAAAACACCTCCATTTTCATTTTCAATTATAGCCCAAATTCTGTTGGAGTTTTGAGGAGAAACTGTGATCCCTGAAATTCCCCAGACGCCTTTCGGCAAGCCTTTATTTTCAGAAAGTTTCTCCCAACTTTCTCCACTGTCAGTTGATTTCCATATATCAGAACCAGGTCCACCGCTGGAGAAACTGTAAGGTGTTCTTCTTACATTCCAGGTAGAAGCATACATGATTCTTGGATTGTTAGGATCTAAAATTAAATCCACCGCACCAGATCTACTATTTACAAATAATTTTCTTTGCCAAGTTTTTCCTCCATCAATGGATTTATATACACCTCTTTCTTCAGAGTCTTTAAATGTATCTCCCATTACGGCCACATATAAAATATCAGGATTCTGAGGGTGGATTCTAATTCTGCTGATGTGACGGCTATTGTCTAATCCAATGTGTTCCCAGTTTTTTCCTGCATCAACGGATTTGTACATACCATATCCATAAGACATATTTCCACGCAAGGTTTTTTCACCACCTCCAACATATATCACATTGGGATCACTTTCTGCAACAGCAACTGCTCCTATTGAACCTCCAAAATGTCCATCTGAAATACTCTCCCAAGTATTTCCTCCATCTTTAGTGCGCCAAACGCCACCGCCAGTAGCGCCCATATAAAATAAATTGGGTTCATCTGCCACACCTGTTACGGCAGCTGATCTTCCCCCACGAAATGGCCCTATGCCTCTCCATTCTAATGCATCATATATTTTTTCTTCATAAGAAACCGTTTGTTCCGCTTTTCTTCTTTGCGCATCCGATGCATAAGGAAGGCAAAGAAAGAAAGCCAGTAGTAGATAATAGTTTTTCATAGAAATAGTATTTTGAATAAGAAATGGAATATAGTGAGTTCATTCATAAGATGCTTTTCAATTTATATGAGTGGTGGGAGAGAGGTCAATATTTTTCACGGTTATCATCTGGCTTTAACCCATCAGACGGTTCCAACCGTCAGATGGGGAGTAAAGGCAGGTAGTTTCAAATAGCGCAAGCGTCCGCTTGTGCTTTAGTAAAATTGGTTTAATCAACATATCGTTATCTGCTTCTGGTCTGACGCTTCTTATGTTTTTTTGGCATTATAATTCTAGTAGATAATTAAGGTTTTTGCATTAGCGTCCTTTATTTGTATTTGCATGGCTTTTCTAGAGGGCTGATGTTTCTGGCATTTATGGAAGATGTTTTACTGTTTAATTCTAATCTAGCTTTAACCCATCAGACGGTTCCAACCGTCAGATGGGGAGTAAAAGCAGGCAGTTTCAATAGCGCAAGCGTCCGCTTTTGCTCCGATAGATTTGTTTAGGAAACTTATAATGGGTTTTGGGAAAGTTTTTCAATTAATAATCTCCATAAAATAGTAGTTTTATTCAGGTTTGAAATAAGTGATTTAGTGAGTTGAAAATTGAATAATTTTAATAATACATAAGTAATGTATGCTAATAGTTTGTATTTGAATAAGTTGTGTCTGCATAAGTTGTTGAAATACAATAGTATATGTGAGGAGGTGTAATTTTTATGTACCTATTTGTAGGTATTTTCAACTATTTTCGATGAAAATTATTGTGTATGAATATTAATCACTTAAATTAGTGATATGAATTAAATAAATAGTAATATATATGAATTAATAATTTAACTAAAACAATGACTATGAGAAAACAATTAATGCTTTTAACTGCATTGCTATTGATTTCTTGTCCTATTTTTGCTCAGGACGAAAGTGCTGAGGAAAGTAGTTCGGGAGGCATGGCAGGAACAGGAGATCTCCTCTTTGAGGTGACGGGAACTCCCTTTCTGGGGAGTAGTTTATTGAACTTTTCTGAGTTTAGGGCTCGCTATTTTCTTACAGAAGATATGGCAGTTCGCTTAGGGATGGATATGAACCTAAATAATAATCAGCAGACACCAGATGTAGTGGTCAATGATAGCTATTATGGCTTAATGCCTGGTTTTGAATATCATTTCGTAAATGATGGGGCATTCAGATCTTATGCGGCAGCTGATTTAATGTTCGGACAGCGAATTGTAAGTCAAAAATCAAGTACTGGACCTACAGTGTTGGGTGCTAGTTTTGATCCAGGTTTTTACAGTCCTACCGATAATTTGCCAAACAGAGCTTACATGCAATTTGGAGGTAGAATCTCTATAGGTGCAGAATATTATTTTGGAAAGCGTTTTTATGTAGGAGGCGAAATAGGCTTTCAATATATATATCGCAACAATGAAGAAGTGTTTGTAGATGGTGAGAGTTTCCAAGCTCCAACAACGGATAATTTTGGATTTTTGAACACTACCAATGCACTAAAAATTGGATTTAGATTTTTAACATTATAAAACTAAAATAGATAAATACAATGGAAAATATAATACTACAAAAAACACGCTACCTCAAAGCGATGATGCTTACGATGCTCGTAGGCCTTTTTGCGTTTAGTGGGTATGCGCAGACGTTTACAAATGTTGTGGCGCCAGACGATGCGCTTACGCATTATGCTACTCGTGATTCTTTGGTGACATTTGATGCCGCTCCAAATTTAACAGGAGGTACGGTTTATCTCTATCATGGAGCCTTTATTGAAGATAACGTTTTAGGAACTTCAAATGTAGCTGCTGGTCAAACTATTAATTTCACTTGGCCTGATGCGGATGCCTTTCCTTACAATCTTAAATTAGTAGAGGCTACGGGTACTTTTAATACAGTTGTGGAGACTATCCCCAATAATGAATTGACTGTAATTGGTACTACTGATACAGATTATTTCTTCAATTTTGATCAGTCGGGGGGGAGAAGTGTTACTACTTCATCCTACGACCTAACTGGCGAAACTGTAAGATTGAATGTTGCGATCAATGTCATTCCTGCAAACTTAACTGATTCTTTGATAGTTGCCTATTCGACAAATGGTTCAACCTACAATGACTTGGAT
>QNXU01000380.1 GCA_003973485.1 Bacteroidota bacterium
AGCATTAGCCATGCAAAAAGCATGTGAAATTCAAGACTCAACAATGGCTGCAGTCTTAGGTTTAGACGATGAAATTTACAATGTGCTGAAATCTCCTGCTCGTCAGGTGATAGTCAACCTTCCCATCACAATGGATGATGGTTCCATTCAGGTTTTTGAAGGCTACCGTGTGATTCACTCCACTATTTTAGGGCCATCTAAAGGTGGTGTGCGCTATGATATGGGGGTAAACATTGATGAAGTTAAAGCATTAGCTGCATGGATGACATGGAAATGTGCTGTGGTGGATATTCCTTATGGCGGTGCTAAAGGAGGTATCAAATGTAATCCTAGAGCAATGTCTGCAGGAGAAATTGAAAGATTGACTCGTTCTTATACGGAATCAATGGTGGATGTATTCGGTGAAGATAGAGATATTCCTGCTCCTGATATGGGAACAGGGCCAAGAGAAATGGCTTGGATGATGGATGCTTACTCAAGATCTAAGGGTATGACAGTTAATGCTGTGGTAACGGGTAAGCCTTTGGTTTTAGGAGGTTCATTAGGAAGAACTGAAGCTACAGGCCGTGGTGTGATGGTGTCAGCTTTAGCTGCTATGGAGAAATTAAAAATCAATCCTTATAAGGCAACTATGGCAGTTCAAGGATTTGGTAATGTAGGTTCGTTTGCAGCTTTGTTGTTAGAAGAAAGAGGTGCAACAATTAAAGCTATTTCAGACATTTCAGGAGCTTACTATAACGAAAAAGGAATTGATATTAAAAGAGCCATTGAATATAGAAATAATAATAATGGTACTTTAGAAGGCTTTGATGGCGCTGAAAAAATGGATGGTAAAGAAATCTTAACTTTAGAAGTAGATGTATTGATTCCTGCTGCTATGGAAGATGTTATCACCCATGAAAATGCTAGTAAAATTCAAGCTAAATTGATAGTGGAAGGAGCTAATGGTCCAACTTCAGCTCGAGCGGATAATATTATTAATGAAAAAGGAATTATGGTAGCTCCGGATATTTTAGCGAATGCTGGTGGCGTGACCGTCTCTTATTTCGAGTGGGTACAAAACAGATTAGGATATAAATGGACTCGTGAGCGTGTTAATAGACGTTCAGATAGGATCATGAAAGATGCTTTTGAAGCAGTTTATAAGACTTCTCAGGAATATGATGTTCCAATGAGAATTGCGGCTTATATAGTAGCAATTGATAAGGTTTCACAGACCTATAAATATCGTGGTGGTTATTAATTTATTGATTTAAGAATTATTTGATAAATGTAAAAGCGCAGGAGACTGCGCTTTTTTTGTTAGGAAAATAAACAGATCCCTGCCTTTATTTGCGTATCATTTGATTGTATTAAATTCTTATAACACTCAACCATTGACTATAATCAAAAACAATACTATGATATTTGATAAGTTGATAAGAATAATTCACAGATTATAACCCTATAATTGGAAAACAGTTTTTTGTTTAAAGATATAACCAGGAGTAAAATTAATTTGATTTGGAGTAAACTAATTAGTATATTTAATATTATGAGTAGAGATAATAGAAATATTAGTAAAAGAATTATTTCTTTTAGGCATTCAGATTCTCCTTTAACTAGTAAAAGGGTGAGTGTAATTATAAGTAATAGAAAAGACTCTGTTAATTTAGCTGAGGCTGTACGCTCGTTAAGACATAATGTGAAAGCGTCTTTTAAAGTTTCTGAATCAACGAAAAATAAAATAAAAGATTTACAAAAAGCTTAATGAATGAATTTTGCTTTATCAACATTGTTGTTGTTCTTTCTTTTAATTCCTGGAATCTTATTTAGAAGATTTTATTATTCAGAAGAATTTTCAAAAGAGTATTTTAAAGAAACTTTTTTCGGTGTATTTATTGCAACATTCTTACCTAGTTTATTTTTCCATTTCTTATGGTACTTTTTGGTAAAAATTTTTAATCAAGAAGTTGATTTATTTATTCTGGCAAACATACTTTCCCAAAACCCTGAGAAATCATCTTTTAGTAACATACAGCAAAATTCGATAAACATATTATTATATAATGCTAGTATGTTCCTAGTAGCTGGGGTTTCTGGATATTCACTCAAAAAAGTTGTCAGAAAACAGAAATGGGATAGGCTAAACAAATTTTTTCGTTTTCAAAATTCATGGCATTATGTATTAAAAGGTGAATTTTTTGATTTCCCTAAAGCAGATATAACTTTAGATGAAGATACAGTAGAAGATATTGAGTTCGTTTTTATAGATGCAATTGTGGAAATTAATAATGAGAGTTACTTGTACGATGGGATCTTAGTCGACTACGAACTTAGTAATGATGGAGGTCTAAGAAATATTAGTCTTACAGGAGCTGAAAGAAGAAACCTAAAAAATGACAGTAAAATTGTTGATGGAATTAAAGCAGATAACTCGGGAAAATACTATCCAATAAAAGGGCACATTTTGCTTCTTAAATATTCAGAGATAAAAAATCTTAATTTCACATACTACACCTTAACATTTGATAAGGAAAAAGGTGAATTCACACCAAGAGAAGTGGAATAGTATTCTTTGGTAAAGATGAGCAAAGATAGAGGTGGGTTTACAAATAATTATTTTTTTGACGCCTTTCTATTAAGCTACTTGTTAAATCATTAAAAACAGATTCATCAATATCTTGCCAAGCTCCTGCAAAGGATAAAGTTCTATTTTTGTTATTATTAACTTCCTCAAACTTTGAAATATAGTCATCTAATTCCTTAAGTTTATCTTTAGGGATTCGACTTATTCTTCTTAATATCTGATTACGTCTTTGAGCGTCTGTTATCATAGAATTTTTGAAATAGTAATACAAATTAATTAAATCTTCTTTATTAATACATATTAACAACGATTTTTCTCATATATTAACAATTACCTCATGAAATCAATTCATTAGTAATTATATTTGATTGTTTTTTAAATTAGAATTATGACTTTACATAAAGAAGGAAGGAAAATATTATTTTTCTCATTGATTATATTCGTTGGTGTATTCTTTTTGTTTGAATATGCATTGGATACTCCTACATGGATAAATAATGCCGTGCTGGTTGTTTTAATAGTACTTTACTTAGTGATTCTACAATTCTTTCGTAGTCCGAAATTCATTATCAATAAAAATGAACAACATGTTTTGGCGCCCGCAGATGGAAAAGTGGTGGTAATTGAAGACACGGAGGAACAGGAATATTTTAAAGGAAAAAGAAAGCAGATTTCCATTTTCATGTCTCCTGTAAATGTGCACGTTAATAGAAGCCCAATCTCAGGTGTGGTAAAATTTTGTAAATATCATGCGGGAAAATATTTAGTGGCTTGGCACCCTAAATCAAGTACTGAAAATGAAAGAACCACCATAGTAGTAGAAAATGGAAATGGAGTGGAAGTTCTGTTTAGGCAAATTGCAGGGGCAATGGCAAGAAGGATCAAATGGTATGTGAATGAAGGCGATATGGTAGAGCAAGGAGGAGAATTCGGGTTTATCAAATTTGGTTCTCGAGTAGATATTTATTTGCCACTAGATGCTGAAGTGAAAGTAAACATAGGAGATAAAACCAAAGGTGGGCGTACTGTAATTGCAGAATTGAAATCCTAAATTTGAAAACTAAAAAAACCATAGGCAGAATTGACAAACTCGATTTACCTGAACTGGGCTTGGAGAAAGTTCAGGCTAAAATTGATACAGGGGCTTATACATCTGCAATTCATTGCTCTAAAATTCATATAGAAAAAGCTAAAGACGGAACCGATTTATTGGTTTATACAATAAGTGGAAAGCGTTTAGGTCATGGAATGAAGGCTAAAAAATTCAAAACAGCTGATTTCAAATTGAAGCGAATTAAAAGTTCTAATGGACAAGTACAGGAGCGCTATGTGGTGAAAACAAAAATTAAGATTTTCAATAAAATATATAATACAGAATTTTCCCTATCAGACCGAAGTCACATGAAAAATCCAATTTTATTGGGTAGGAAATTATTGAGTGGTAGATTTGTGGTGGATGTAACAGAAGAAAATCTTTCGTATCAGTATCATCAAAACGGTCGATGACCAACATTTTATTGCGGTGACACAATGCAATGATTTATTTTTCTACCAAACCACAAAATTTTTACAATTAATAAAATGAATATTAGAATTGGCACCCGAGGCAGTAAGCTGGCATTATGGCAAGCCGAGTATGTAAAGGCTCGAATTGAGAAAGCTGGACATACTGCTGAAATTAAAATCATTCAAACGAAAGGGGACAAAATTTTGGATGTAGCCATTTCCAAAATCGGGAGCAAGGGAGTTTTTACTGAAGAAATTGAAGCTCAACTTGCTGAAGGTAATATTGACATTGCCGTGCATAGTGCTAAGGATATGCAATCTGAATTGCCTCAAGGCTTTGATTTGATTGCATTTACAGAAAGGGAAAAAGTAAATGATGTTTTGGTTTCGCATAAAGAATCTATTGACATTAATGACAAAGAAAATCCTATCGTAATTGGAACCTCTTCCACAAGAAGAATTGCCACTCTGAAGCATTTTTATCCTCATATCAAAACAGTAGATATCAGAGGAAATCTGCAAACCAGAATCAGGAAAATGGAGGAAGGTTTATGTGATGCTATTCTATTGGCTTATGCAGGTGTGCATAGAATGGAATATGATGATAAAATCAAATTAGAACTTTCTACCAAAGAATTTATTCCTGCAGTTGGACAGGGCTCTGTTGCCATTGAGGTTCATGAAAGTATTTCAGATGATAAAAAGCAAATGTTGCGCTTTGCACTTAATCATAGAAATACCGAGTACTGCTTAAGAGCAGAAAGAGCTTATTTGCGTCATTTACAAGGTGGTTGTAGTATTCCTGTTTTCGGATTAGCAAACCTAAAAGCTAATTCCATTGAAATGGAAGCAGGCATTATCAGCTTAAATGGTCAAGAAAGAATTTCCATAAAACTGACCGATGAAACATCTAGAGCAGAAGAATTGGGAACATTATTAGCTCGCCAAATATTGAAAAAAGGTGGGGATAAAATATTAAAAGAAATTAGAGAACAACTTTCAGAATAATGATGAAAAATAAGAACAGTTTAATTTTAGCATTTTCAATTTTGGTTTTGTTGGCATCTTGCCAAACTTCAAAAGATTCCGTAGTGGTATTTCATACTAAATATGGTGACATGAAGGCCATACTTTATGAAGAAACTCCTAAGCATAAAGAGAACTTCCTTGAACTAGTTGAGTCAGGTAAATATGATAGCACCATTTTTCATAGAGTGATTGAAAATTTCATGGTGCAAGGCGGAGATGTCAATCAGAAAAAGGATTTAGAAGAGGAAGATAAAGTAAACTATACTATTGATGCTGAAATTCATCCAAACTTTTGGCATGTGAAAGGAGCCTTAGCTGCAGCTCGCCAGGGAGATAATATTAATCCTGAGAAAAAGTCTAGTGGTTCACAATTTTACATAGTCCATGGGCAAAAATTTACAGAACAAGATTTACTTCAACTGCCAGAAGGAAGATTATATCAGCAAAAGCAAATGAAATTACGAGAGCTTTTGGGTATGAAAAAATTTGCAAGTGTCAGAAATGAAGTGATTGAAATGCAAAAAGCCAAGGATATGGAAGGCTTGCAAAACTTCATGGAAACCATGGCAGATTCATTGGTAGAAAAGGAATTTGGTAAATTAGAACTGTACGAATATTCTGATGCTCAAATTGAAGACTATAAAACCATAGGAGGCGCACCGCATTTGGATGGAGAATATACGGTGTTTGGGAAAATAGTAGAGGGATTGAATGTAGTCGATTCAATTGCTGCAGTAAGAACTGCTGGTGCCGATAAGCCTGTAGAAGACATTTATTTGACAGCTGAAATCGAAAAGATGTCGAAGAAAAAAATTACTGAACAATACGGCTACGAATATCCTAAGGAGGAAAAATGAAGATTTTAATAACGGGTTCAAATGGATTATTAGGTCAGAAATTAGTTAAATTAATTACTGAGGAAACTGATCATGACCTAATTGCCACTGCGAGAGGTAAAAATCGTCTTCCAATCAAGACTGGATATAATTTTGAATCCCTTGATATTACAAATAAGCAGGAAGTGATGGGGGTTGTTGGTAAACACAAGCCTGATGTTATCATTAATACTGCTGCTATGACCAATGTTGATCAGTGTGAAACAGAACAATCAAATTGTTGGGAATTAAATGTGAAGGCAGTTGAGTATCTGATTGAAGCTTCAGAAAAACACAATGCTTTCCTTCTACAACTTTCTACCGATTTTATATTTGACGGGGAAGATGGGCCTTATGATGAAGAGGCAGAAGCCAAGCCTGTTAGTTATTATGGCGAAAGTAAATTAGCTGCCGAAAAATTGATATTTGAAAGCAAAATTGACTGGGCTATTGCTAGAACAGTGCTAGTATATGGTATCGCTCATGATATGAGCCGATCTAATATTATTCTGTGGGTAAAAAAATCTCTGGAGGAAGGTAAAGAAATACAAGTGGTAGATGATCAATGGAGAACACCAACCTTAGCAGAAGATTTAGCTAAAGGCTGTTTGTTAATTACTGAAAAGAAAGCCAAAGGCATATATAATATTTCAGGAGATGATTTATTGACTCCTTATGAAATGGCAGTGAAAACGGCAGAATTCTTCAATTTACCCCAAAGTACTATGGTCAAATCAGATAGTACTAAATTTAAACAAACAGCCAAAAGACCTCCAAAAACCGGTTTTATTTTAGATAAAGCAAAAAGAGATTTAGGATATAAACCACATTCATTTAAAGAAGGAATTGAAGTTTTGGCTAAGCAAATTAAATAAGGGTTTTCGTTAATTTAACTTTATCGAAAGCCATATTCAATTTTATTTAAATAAGGCATGCCTAAACAATAAGGACCTTTCCTTCAAAAAGGCTTGCACTTGTTGAAAAACTATTACACTATAATAACTGCCAATGAAGATAGGGAATTCTTTTTTGTTATTTAATCTGTTTTTAAGCAAGTCCTAAATAGTAAAATTTAGCATCTATATATCTTGATTAATCGAAATAAAACAAAGGTTTATGGAAAATAAACCGAATTTTTTGAGATCTAATAAACATTGGGGCTGAACAAAGCATCTCTTATCTAAATTAAAATAAAGATGCCTATGCCTACTTTTACTATTATTTATAATGATAATACAACCAAGGAATTTGAAGCAGATAGTAAAGAATCCTTGATTAGAGATTTTAGTTTAGCAGATGCAACAGCTTTTCAAACTGAAGTAAAAGAAATCCGCTGGGAAGAACAGAACTACTGTTGTGTAGAATGCATTTCAAGTGGAAAAATTAATAAAATAGCTAATGAAGTTAAGGAAAAGTAAAAAGGATTACTCTTTTTACTTTCCGTCCACATATCCTTGTAAGTAGCTGAATTTTCGAGTTAATTTTCCGTTTTCAGCAATAGTGGCATTTTTAATCACACCTTCTTTATCATCACCAAGTAGATGTGGCAAAACATTTTCAATCATCTCCTGGCCAAAGCTTTCGGAAGCATCTCTTGGAAGTTCGCAAGGTAAATTATCTACAGCCATAACTGTAATGTTACTTTCTCCACTGAATTCAGGCTCTAAGGTGTCAGTAGTTGGGTTATAATCATAAACAGGATCATCAACTGTTGCTGGTTTTTTAGTGCTAGGGAT
This sequence comes from Bacteroidota bacterium, assembly GCA_003973485.1. Classification (GTDB taxonomy): domain Bacteria; phylum Bacteroidota; class Bacteroidia; order Cytophagales; family Cyclobacteriaceae; genus Marivirga. The sequence goes on from QNXU01000380.1 coordinate 7,716, forward strand.
AGAACCTTCAATGTCACAAGTAATGTCACCAATAATTCGAGTCTTAAATTCAGGACTCATGGCATCTTCTTTAGTGAATAGAACAGGGGCTCGAGGATCCCAAAAAGCACCTGCGATTAACATATCTGCTACTTTAGCATATTTCAGAAAATCCCCTTCATACAACCCTGGATTTTCATAAAATTCGTCTCTATTAAATTGACTGCCATCTTTTTTCTTATGGTAAGTATGGCTACTAAGTTGAGTGAAAACAGGTCTATCAAATCTTTCATTCAAAAATTCATGAGGCGAAACCTGCAGAATATCCATTCCATACATCACTTCCATTGCACCTTTGGCAACTCTTCCACCTCCAGTGATTGCAATTTTGATTGCAGGTAACTCTACTTTTCCAAATTCGGTTTTCATATCAGCCAAATCATAGCACTCATGAGCCCTTCTGATGTTGAAAAGGTTATATCGTTGTCCGAATGTCCATATCGTATTGTATGCGCCTACAATTCCGGCAAAACGCCCAAAAGCCACAATCCTTTGGTTAGTTTTAGGGTCAAGCAAGCATTCATAATCCACTAGCTTTATCTTTTTCTTTAAAATAGTCTGTAAAAGTTCTCGATTATATTCTTGCTCTTTTATAGTGTGAGAGAAAAAGAAATAAGTTTTTTCTGGTATTAATTTTTCCTTTGGAACTTCCTTTACGCCTAAAAGTATGTCACTATTACTGATGTCATCCACCATTTCAATTCCGTGTTGCGAATATTCTTCTGGTTGAAAAATTCTAACTTCGCTTTTCTGAACTTTTACATCTACACCAAATTGATTTGCTACCATTTGGCATTGAGCTGGGGTTAGAGGTGAACGTTTGTCAACTGGTATTTTATCCTCTCTGATGATTCCTATTTTCAACATAAAAAAATGTAATAATTACTTATGGATTAATTCCTAAAGGTATTAAAAATAGTGGAGGCCACATTATAAAAAATGCTTATTGACTAGAAAAAAGTCCATGAACTTCTGTGTCAATTTTACTTACGATTAAAGCAAAATCTTCCACATTGTTTAAATAGTCTAATTGGTTTACATCTATTATAATGAGTTTGCCAATATCATATTGTTTCACCCAAGCTTCATAGTGTTTATTTAGATTTTTCAGATACTCAATCCTGATGGTTTCTTCATAATCTCTCCCTCTTTTTTCTATTTGCCCAACTAATTTTGGAATATCGGCACGCAAATAAATAAGTAAATCAGGAGGTGTTATGACAGCTGCCATTGAATCAAATAATTCTAAATAATTATGATAATCCCGATCTGACATATTGCCAGATTCATGAAGGTTTTTAGCAAAAACATAGCAATCCTCATAAATTGATCGGTCTTGAACAACTGTATGTTCACTTTCTCTAATTCTTTTGACCTGCCGAAGCCGACTATTTAAAAAATATACTTGTAGATGGAAAGCCCATTGCTTCATGTCTTTATAAAAGTCCACTAAATAAGGATTATCTTCAACTGCCTCAAATTCAGTTTTCCAGCCGTAATGATGCGATAATTTGTTTGCTAATGTAGTTTTGCCAGCACCAATATTTCCGGCTATGGCTATATGTTTTAATTGATCCATGCTGTTTTCCATCTGAGCACAAAAGTAAAAAATATAAGCTTTTCAACAGTTATAATTCTTGATATAATCTTCATATAGTTTTTATTTGGTTAAAAGCCTGACTGCCAAATAATTGTTTAATGATTTAACTATTATCGAAAAAAATGTTAAACAAATATTAAATAAAGTTAAACATTATACGGAATTCAAACCCTTTTAAATCAATTCGTGTTTATCGTTTATAACTAAAAATTAAACACTATGGAAACACTATTTCTAGCTGATGTTATTGACATCAAATCGGATGATCCAGTAGCTTTTACCTTTTTTACTGGTTACATGGCAATGTTTGCAGCTTCTGTCTTTTTCTTTTTTGAAAGACAACAAGTTGACGGTAAGTGGAAAACTTCACTTTTAGTATCAGGATTAATCACCATGATTGCAGCAGTGCATTATTATTACATGCGAGATTATTATGCTGCTACTGGTATGAACCCAACTGTATTACGTTACATTGACTGGACTTTGACAGTTCCTTTAATGTGTGTTGAATTCTACTTGTTATTAAGACCTGCAGGCGCTAAGCAAAGTTTTATGTGGAAATTGATTTTCTTCTCATTAGTAATGTTAGTAGCAGGCTACATAGGTGAAGCATTCACAGATGGTTCTATGGGGCATTCAGTAATGTGGGGAGTTATCTCTACCATAGGTTATGTTTACATTTTGTATTCTGCATGGTTTGGTGAAGCTGCACAATTAGCGAAAGCAAGTGGAAACGATTCTGTACAGAAGGGGATTAAGGCACTTGCCTGGTTTGTTTTAGTAGGTTGGGCTATTTATCCTATTGGCTACATGGCAATGCCTGGTGGTTGGTTGGGTCCAGACGGAGCGGACTTATTGAGACCTCAAGATATGGACTTGATTTACAACATTGGTGATGCTATCAACAAAATAGGATTTGGATTGGTGGTTTATAGCATTGCAATGAGTGAAACTAAAAAAACTAAAGCATCTGCTTAATTCGAATTTTTTTAGTTAAAATTAGTTTGGAAGAGGAGCCTCAATTAGGCTCCTTTTTTATTCTACATTTTCTACTGCTAGTCGTAAAAATTTATTGACAGGTAAAGCTTTTTCAAACTTATCAGCACAAAAATCAACCAATTTATCGGAGGTGATTTTAGTTGAAGGATAACGCTTCATAAAATAAAATTGCTTTTGGTATAAGAGGGGAATCTCTTCACCAAATTCTTTGAAAGGGGGCTTCAATATTTTATTCTTTTGTCCTTGTAGTTCTCCATATTCCTTGGTAAACCCATTTGAATGAAGTGCTTCTTGCAGATCCTTCTCATTGTAAAGTATTTCCTGCCTCACCTTATAAATATTTTCTGTAGAAAGATCATATAAACCACCACCTAGCCAAATTCCTTCGGCATCTAAATGCACATAATAGCCCGGAAATTGCTCTTTCTTTGAAATCCTTGAAATATAGGCGGCTACATTATTTTTATAGGGCTGCTTGTTTTTGGAAAATCGGATGTCTCTATTGATTCGGAAAATGGCATCTTTTGGTTTAATCATAATTTCTGGATCAAACTTCTGAATGGCAAGAATTAAATCACTTACCAATGCTTTGAAAGGATTTTTAATTTCCTTCTCGTATCTTTTTCTATTCTCATCAAACCACTCTTTATGGTTGTTTTTCTCTAATTCTTCGAAAAATTTTACAAAATCACTACTAAAATAAGCCATTGTTTCTACATTTATTGGAACTAAAATAGCAATAAATAATTGTTATGTTTGTTTAAGAATTGTTCAAATATCTTCTCCTGCATGGAAAATTATTACCAAATATTAGGTTTAAGTGAGGTGGCTACTCTTTCAGAGATAAAGCTAGCCTACAAAAAGCTAGCTAAAGCTTATCATCCTGATATTAACCCATCTCCAATTGCAGAGGAGAAATTTAAGATTGTTTCTACTGCATATACTGTCCTTAGTAATAATGATTTAAGAAGGCAATATGATGTAAAATTGGCTCAAATGCGATTAAATGCTAAGAGAGCGAGTATTCGAGCACAAGAAACAAGGCAAAGAGCTTATAAAAATCCTTACCGAAATTATAGCTATAGGCCACCTGTATATCGACCAGCAAATAATGCCAGTACAGAACGAAAAGCAACCTATTATGCCTTAGGCATTGTAGCCTCTGTGGCACTTCTGCTTTATATTGGTGTTACTATTTATGACTTTTATCAAGACAACTTTTAAAGAATTGATATTAGCAGATTTAGGCCAAGATATGAATAAAATTTATGTGGCCGAAAGTGGCGAAATATTGCATTGTAACTTTCATGCAACCATCTATAATGCCCGATTTGTTAATATGGCCGAACTATCTGAATTTTGCCCGCTTGAAATTTTAGAGAATGGCCAATGGGTTAGAAAAATGGGGTTATTAGTTGATGAAATAAAAAGCGTTGG
>QNXU01000059.1 GCA_003973485.1 Bacteroidota bacterium
AATTTCTTTTCGCAAAATTGTTTTTCAAAATACTATAATAATATCTCGTTTTATATCTCCTTATAAATCATCAACTTTACAGCACAAATGTAAGTCGATTAATTTAATAAATTGATAATGATTCATTATAGATTATCACAAAAGTTACCACAGGATTCATTTCTACAGGTAGAAGTATCCATTAAGCCATTGCAAACTGATTTTGAATTAAAACTTCCTGAATGGAGACCTGGCAGATATCAGCTCGGGAATTTCTCTAAATACTTAAGGAATTTCAAAGCAGTAAATAAAAAAGAAGAAGCGCTTGATTTTAAAAAGACCAATAAAAATACGTGGGAAATTCATTGCGAAGATGAGGAATGTATAATTCGTTATGAAATTTACACTTCGATTATAGATGGCGGAAGCACGTACGTAGATGAAGAGCATTGGTATTTGAATTTCATCAATTGTATGCTTTATCAGCCAGATAATATGAATCAGATTCATAAAGTAGAATTAGATATTCCTAAAAATTGGTCAATTGCCTGTGGACTGAAAAAAGAAGGAAGAGCATTAGAGGCTGGAAGTTTTTATGAATTAGTTGACAGTCCTGCACTGGCAGGTAAAAAGCTACAGCATTTAAAATATAAAGTTGCAGAAACTAATTTCCACTTATGGTTTAGAGGAAATGCAGATTTAAAAAACAAGGAGCAGGTTTTAGATGATTTCCAGAAGTTCACAGCATTGCAAATGGAAACTATGGGAGAATTTGAAAGTAAAGAGTATCATTTCTTATTTCAAATCCCTGATGAAAAAGCCTACCATGGTGTTGAACATCTTAACAGCACCTGTATAGTTTTAGGTCCAGCTAAAGAATTTAACAGCACAACCTTTTACAACAACTTTTTAGGCATCAGCTCTCATGAGCTGTTTCATTATTGGAATATCATTAGAATTAGGCCGAAAGAGATGTACCCCTATAATTTCGAAAAGGAAAATTACTTTACTACTGGTTATGTGGCAGAGGGAGTTACTACCTATTATGGTGACCTATTTCTTGTCAGGAGTGGCGTTAAAGATTTGAAATGGTATATAGAAGAGATAAACATACTTTTTAAGCGTCATTTTGAAAATTATGGGAGATTTAACACCTCAGTAGCTGAATCATCCTGGGATTTATGGCTGGATGGATATGAAGCAGGAATACCAGGTCGCAAAGTTTCTATTTATGTTAAAGGAGCTTTGATTGCTTTGATTTTGGATTTGAAAATCATCTTAGAATCGAAAGGAGAAAAATGTTTGGATGATGTAATGAGGAAATTATGGGCCGATTTCTACAAGAAAGATAAAGGTTATAGTGCTGAAGATTATTTAAAAACTGCTGAAAAAGTTATAGGCTATGACTTAAGTGACTATTCAAATAAATTCATAACGGGATGTGAACCAGTAGAAAACGAGCTTAAAACATTATTAATTCAATTCGGCTTTGAAATGGAATTGAAAGCCAATGAAAATTCCATTACTCATTATTTCGGCTTAAAAATAAATGAAGGAATAGTGGTTGGGATTGCCCCAGAAAGTCCAGCGGAAAAAGTATTTCGAAATGGAGATAAATTAATAAGCCTTTATGACCATAGCTTCGAGGAAGTTGAGGATTCTATTCAAATAGAAGAAGGTAAATCTTATAATCTTAAATTTTTTAGAAATAATAATTTGAGAGAGGTTACCATTAAGACAGAGAAGGGCGGATTTTATAACCGATATATTCTAAAAGAAAGTCAAAATAGTAGCGATCCTGTGAAATTGATGAGGAAGAAGTGGTTAAATGTTTGATTGAAATACAAAAGGGTAGGAAAAGCGAAAGGCAGCTCCCCAGCTGCCTTTCTATTTCAACCAAAACCTTACAAAGTCATTGACTTGTATAAGATGTTGTAAAGGTAAAATGATTTATTTTAGCAGTCAAGTACAAAACCAACTTTTTTCTCATATTATTAGAAAATTAACATTTTTAAACTAAATTTCTAATAAAAGTACAAGATAGCTGTTGCTACATGGAATATTGACCTAAAGATTTTTTAAATGAGCTCCAATCTAATTCGATTGCACGTTCTTCAACAGAATCACCAATATTTTCAGATACAAATTCAATTCTTTCTTTTAATGCAGGATGAGAAGAAATCCATTCAAATCCACTCGGAAGTGATTTGTTTTTCTGCTTCAATTTTAAAAAAAACTGAGTTAATCTATTAGGGTTTATATTCGCATCTCTCAAATATTTAATTGCATATTCATCCGCTTCTCTTTCTAATTTCCTACTAAAACCACTACTCACCACTAATTTAGTAATTTCCTGCATTACCACAGGATCACCACCAGATATGATTAAAATTAATGAATTCAACCCAATTTCCTTTACTAGATTTTTAATTACATGTCTATTTTCAGCATGTGCTAATTCATGCGCCAAAACAGCCGCCAACTCTTCTGCTGATTCAGTTTGTTCTATTAAACCAGTAAAAACAAATAATTGCCCATTAAATGCAGTAAAAGCATTTACCTGATCGGAACGTAAAACATAAATATCATATTCATAACTTACAGTATCCATACCTTTGGCAAGCCTATTTAAAATGACATGCATTACGGAGTCCGTTAATTCAGTATCAATGGAATCAAATTCCCTGAAAATCTGCTCATTAAAATAATCGGCTATTTCAGCTTCTTGTTTTAAAGAAATCAGATCCTGTTGCTCAGTGGTGGTAGAAAAATAGGTGAAACCAGCCCAAATAACTAATGCTACAATAACAATAATCCCTAAATCTCTCAGATTTCTTTTCATCTTCACATTTTAGGAGGTTGGTTGATTACAGTGCGTCCATCCCCAGCTTTTTTCCTAAAAACTGATTGATAGGACACTCTTCCAAAGAAAAGAAAGTAATACATTTCACCTTTCCTTGCTTTCACTGCTCCGATAATACTAAAAATAATATAGATTAAATTCGCAATCCCTACTAACCATAAATATCCTTTGAACACATCCGTAAAAGCATAATTAAGAAATATTATCCTCGCACCCCAGAAAACAGCAACAGCATTCAAAATACTTGTTGGAAGTTGGCTTAGTAAAGATTGCAAAGAGTGAAAGCGAACAAACAGACTCTTTCCTTTATTGATATAATAATAAATTATAGCTGCTACTAAATTTAAAATAGGCAAGGGAAGCCCTGCCCCTAATGCTGCAAACATCATAAGGTAGGCTCCCATTGCATCTTCTTTTTCCCTAATATCCAGTTCTTCGGGTTGTGGAATAGGATTAAAATTTTCCTCTGTCATAATTATAATGGTTTTCCTGAAAAAGGAGGGTATTCATCTGTCATGTAAGACATGTAAAGATTTACACGAGTTTGCCATCTTAGGGTCCCTACAATGAACTCATGCCAAGAGGTTGGGAATTCACCCGTAAATAATACAACCCACCAAGCTATAAAAACTAGAATTTGAGTCCAGATAAATCTAAAAAATAAAATAAAAGCATGTGGAATAATCACATAAATTGCTCCGAAAAACAATCTTAAAAGCACCAGGCCTCTACTAATTCTTTCTGGGTATTTTACATCAACTGTAACATATTCATCTTTAGCCTCCAAGCCGAAAGGAGGATAGTCATCCGCTAAATTAAAAAGCCGAGCATTTAATCTAGTATTCCATCGAATAAGTTTCACCTGATATTCAAAAAAACTTTGTGGATATCTTCCTGTAAAAAGAATTACCAAAAAAGCAATGAAACCTAAAATAGCGCCCCAAAGCCCCATAAAGAATAGTAAAAAGATATGAGGAATTGCTATATAAAGCCAACCAAAAAATGTCCTCAATAATAGTTCGCCACGTGAATAGCGATCTTGATGTTTAATATCAAAAGTTAACATAGTGAATATTGATTTAGTTAAGCCCGAAATTGTAAAATCTTACGATAAATTACAATTTTTAGAGTATTTAATAACGAGAGTATTTTCTACACCATATCTTAAAATGCTCGAAATCAACAAAAAAGGCTCGTAAATTTCCGAGCCTTTTAACAATTAGTATTAAACTTTACGATTAAAACTCGTAAGCTTGCTTTTCCAATACATGACCTGCAATCGACCTTCTTACTTCCTTTAAATTCATAGGATCTATTTTTGTAAATCTCTTCAATCCTAATAACATCATGCGCTGTTCATCACCTTCAGCAAAAGCAAAGATTGCTTCTTTACCTGCTTTATTAGCAATTTCAACTGCTCTGTGCATGTATAAGTTAGTCATATTGATTTGCTGTTTGCAAGCTTGTTCTCCTTTGATATCAACCAATTTCTCAGTTCTTAAAAGAGCAGACTCAGCAGCATAAACCTCAATCAACATATCAGCTAAGTTCATTAAGATTTCCTGCTCTTGAGATAGTTTTTGCATATACTTTTGAACAGCCGCACCAGAAATCATTAAGCCAGCTTTTTTCAAATTAGCTAATACTTTTTTCTCTTTAGCAAATAATGAATCATCTTCATCCGCTCCGAAATCAGGAATAGATGTTAATTCCTTCTGCACATTCATTGCAGGCGTCATCAAATCCAATTTACCTTTCATGGCACGTTTCAAAAGCATATCGATCGTCAACATTCTGTTGATTTCATTTGTACCTTCGAAAATCCTGTTAATACGCGCATCACGGTAAGCTCTATCCATAGGTGCGTCAGCAGAGAAGCCCATACCACCATAGACTTGAACACCTTCGTCAGCTACGTAATCTAAAACTTCCGAAGCATGCACTTTTATAATTGCACATTCAATAGCAAATTCTTCAACAGATTTCAATTTGGCTTCTGCCTCTTCCATTCCACCAGCTACTAAATCTTCATAAGCATCGTCAATGTTTTGACCTGCTCTATAAGCTGCTGATTCTGCTGCATAAGTTCTAGCAGCCATTTCAGCTATTTTGTGTTGAATAGCTCCAAAGCTGCCAATAGAAGTACCAAATTGCTTTCTCTCATTAGCATACTGAGCTGCTTGACCTAATACTGCTTTAGATGCGCCAATAGCAGAAGCCCCTAACTTAATTCTTCCGATATTAAGAATATTTACCGCTATTTTAAAGCCATTTTCTCTTTCAGAAAGTAAGTTTTCAACCGGTACTTTGCAATCGTTAAAGAAAACCTGACGGGTAGAAGAACCTTTAATCCCCATCTTAGCCTCTTCTTCATTCATGGTGACACCACCAAAATCTTTCTCAACAATAAAAGCAGAAAGATTCTTATCATCATCAATTTTTGCAAAGACGATGAAAACATCTGCAAATCCACCATTGGTGATCCACATTTTCTGACCATTAACGATGTAATGCTTTTTATCTTCTGTTAAAACTGCTTTAGTTTTAGCTGCATTTGCATCAGAACCAGAATCCGGTTCAGTTAAGCAGTAAGAAGCTTTCCATTCACCACTAGCCAATTTTGGTAAATATTTCTTCTTTTGTGCGTCATCGCCATAATATAAAATTGGAAGTGTTCCTATTCCAGTATGTGCCGATAAAGCAACAGCAAAAGAATGCCCCGCTCCTATAACTTCTGCAACTAACATGGATGTATTAAAATTCATGCCGAAGCCTTCGTATTCTTCTGGAACTGAAGTTCCTAAAAGACCCAGCTCTCCTGATTTATCCAATAACTGAGGCATTAATTCAGGATTACCTTTTACATCATCGATTTCATCTAGTTTAGGATATACTTCCTGATCCAAGAAATCTTTACAAGTTTGAGCAATCATTTTTTGCTCTTCTGTCCACTCTTCTGGAGTGAATACTGCCTGTGCAGGAGTTTCTTCGATTAAGAATGCTCCTCCCTTTGCTGTGAATTTTTTTTCTGTTGTACTCATATTATTAGTATCTAGTATCTAGTATCAAGTATCGAGATATCAGATCTAGATATTTGATACTAAATGGGTTCTACAATTGTTTATTTTATCACTATGATTATTTAAAACCAACAAATAATCTAGAGTCTAGCATCTAGACTCTAGATTCTACTTTTACATCATTTCATAAATACCTGCAATACCTTGACCACCACCAATACAAGCTGTGACCATTCCGTATTTACCGTTTGTTCTTTTCAACTCGTTCATAACCTGAACCGATAGTTTAGCACCAGAACATCCTAATGGGTGACCTAATGCGATAGCTCCACCATTTACATTTAATTTACTTTGATCAATATCCAGTTCACGAATTACAGCTAAAGATTGAGCTGCAAAAGCTTCGTTTAATTCGATCAGATCTATGTCATTCAATTTCAAACCTGCATTTTTCAAAGCTTTTGGAACTGCTTCCACTGGTCCGATACCCATGATTCTTGGTTCAACTCCTGCTACACCGAAGCCAACCATTCTAGCGATTGGCTTAACGCCTAATTCTTTAACCATTTTCTCAGACATCACCATTGTAAAAGAAGCTCCATCATTTGTAGGTGATGAATTACCAGCCGTTACAGAACCGCCTTGAGCAAACACAGGTTTTAGCTTTCCTAAAAGATCTGTATTTGTACCTGCTCTAGGTCCTTCATCTTTATCTACTGTAAAATCTCTTGTTTTCTTTTTACCATCCTCTACATAAGTTTCCTTTACATTTATAGGGACAATTTCATCATCGAATTTTCCATCTTTCTGAGCTTGAAGTGCCTTCATATGAGAATTATAAGCAAACTCATCCTGATCTTCTCTTGAAATTTTCCACTGTTGCGCAATCTGCTCAGCAGTTAATCCCATAGAAGTATAATAATCAGGCGTTTCTGTTGCAATCTTATAATTCAAGGCTGTTTTATATCCCATAATCGGAACCATAGACATCGACTCTGTACCTCCAGCAATGATGATATCAGCATAACCTGCCTGAATCTTTGATGCAGCCATATTGATTGCCTCTAAACCAGATCCACAATATCTATTGATGACCATGCCTGGTACTTCTTTACCTAAGGCTAAAAGTGAAATCATTCTACCCATTTGCATTCCTTGCTCTGCTTCCTGCACAGCATTTCCTACAATTAGGTCATCTACCATTTTATTTTCCACACCTTCAACTTGAGAGACTAGGTGCTTGATTACATCGGAAGCCAGATCATCCGGTCGAGTGAATCGAAAGCCTCCTTTTTTGGCTCGTGTTACAGCCGTTCTATATCCTGCTACTATATATGCATCCATTAGTTCTTTGATTTAATGTTTCTAAAATTTTTAACTTTTTTACACTTAACTTACTAGTTGACAATTGACAAACCGATAAATCGGCAGTAGACAATTTGATTGCAATCCAATGTATTATGAGCTTGATTTTCTTCTGTATTTCTCGGGATGTTCAATCATATGATTTAACATTTTGCCAACTTGAATACTTTCATCCATCAATTCATTATACTTACTTTTAATCACATACTTACAACAATAGGCGAAATCTAACCAAGTTTGAGTCTCAGTATTTTCCATATCGCCATCAGAAACTTTATTTACAAAATAAGCTTCATATTGTCTTTTTCTATATGATTCAGCAACTGCCGAAGCAACAGCACGTGAACTTCTTCTTATTTGATCAGTCAAAGAGTACCTTTCTTCTTTTGGGAAACTTTTGGTCAATTCAAAAATTTCCATCGCAAGCTTGAAAGCTTTTTGATATACAGTCAATTTAAGATATCCCCTTTCCATTTTGTCAATTGTTAAATGTCAACTGTCAATTAATTTCTAAGTGGTTTACCTCCTTGCAATACTGCTTGGATTCTCTCTAATGTTTTCTTCTCTCCTAATAGAGACAAGAATGCTTCTCTTTCTAAATCCAGTAAATACTGCTCTGAAACTTCCTGAGGATAAGATAAATCACCACCACACATCGCATAAGCTAACTTTTCAGCTATCTTTTGATCATGCTCTGAAATGTATTTACCCATCTTCATTCCATTGATACCTGCTTTGAAAAGTGCAATTCCAGTTTTACCCTGAACTCTAATATCTTCTCTTTGAACTGGCATAGTGTAACCAGCATCAGCCAATCTGATTGCTGCAGCTTTAGCATCTGCAATCTGTCGACTTCTGTTAATGCTGATTCCATCTGAAGGTCTTAAAATACCCATTTCTTTAGCTTCATAAGCAGAAGTAGCTACTTTAGCCGTAGCGATATTCATAAATGCATTTTGTAAAGCATTTAATTCTACATCACCATCTTGGTATCTGTCCGCAACACGAAGAGCATTTTCTTTTGTACCTCCACCACCAGGAATAACACCCACTCCAACTTCTACTAAACCGATATAAGTCTCAGCAGATGCTTGAACGTGATCGGCATGCATGGAAAGTTCACAACCTCCACCTAATGCCATATTATGAGGTGCAACTACAACTGGAACGGCTGAGTATCTGGATCTCATCATGGTTTGCTGGAACTGACGAATCATGAAATCTAATTCATCATAGTCTTGTTCGATAGCATACATGAAAACCATTCCAAGATTGGCTCCTAAAGAGAAGTTTGAACCTTCATTAGAAATCACAACACCTCTATATTTTTCTTCGCCTAGCGAAATACCTTTATTGATGGCTTCTACAACTCCGCCACCTAAAGTATTAGACTTAGAACGGAATTCAACGTTAATTACCCCATCGCCTAAATCAATGATTCCAGCTTCGGCATTGCTCCAGATTTCTTTTCCGCTTTCTTTTAAGTTCTCCAAAATAATGAATTCCTCAGTACCTGGGATATTCACATATTTCTTGCTATCAAGATCATAATACTGCTTTTGACCTGCTTCTACTTTGTAGAAAGAATCTGCTCCGGAATCCATCATATCATAAACCCATTGATTTGGTTTATAACCTGCTTCTTCCATTTTTTCAACCGTCTTTTTTACGCCTAAAGTATCCCAAGTTTCAAATGGACCTACTTCCCAACCGAAACCAGTGCAGATAGCCTGATCGATTCTATATAATTCATCAGAAATCTCAGGAATACGGTTTGAAGCATATTGGAATAAACCATAGAATGAATCTCTGTAGAATTCACCTGCTTTATCTTTTCCACCCATTAAAACTGGGAATCTCTCTTTTAAATTTGAGATTTGTTTAGTGGCTTCAAGTGTAGAAAATTTAGGTTTGGTCTTTGGCTTATATTCCATAGAATCCAAATCCAAAGTCAAGATTTCGGTTTTTCCGTCTTTTTTGGTCTTTTTGTAAAAGCCTTGACCAGTTTTATCTCCTAACCATTTATTTTCTTCCAATTTCCCGATTACATCAGGCAATTTGAAAGTATCTCTAGCCTCATCATTTGGAAGGTTGTCATATAATCCGTTGGCCACTTTAATTAAAGTATCCAATCCTACTACATCAGAAGTTCTGAAAGTGGCAGATTTAGGACGACCAATTACTGGCCCTGTTAGTTTGTCCACCTCATCGATATTCATACCTAACTTCTGCATAGATTCTACAACCTTTAAAATGGCGTAAATCCCAACTCTATTAGCTATGAAGGCAGGTGTATCTTTACATAAAACGGTTGTTTTACCTAAATACAAATCACCATAATGCATCAAGAAATCCGTGATTTTCTGGTCCGTTTTAGGCGTAGGAATAATTTCCAATAATTTAAGATAACGCGGTGGATTGAAAAAGTGCGTTCCAATGAAATGCTTTTGGAAATCTTCACTTCTATCTTCCAACATCATGTGGATAGGGATACCCGATGTGTTGGAAGAAATGATGGTTCCTTTAGTTCTATGTTTTTCAACCTTTTCAAAAACTTGCTTTTTGATATCTAGTCGCTCAACTACTGCTTCTAGTACCCAATCGCAATCTTTGATTTTGTGCATATCATCATCAAAATTTCCCAGTGATATTCTCTTGGCGAAATCTTTATGATATAATGAAGCGGGCTTTCCTTTTAAGGTTGCTTGAAATGCATCATTTACAATGCGATTTCTCACTTGTGGAGACTCTTTAGTTAAGCCTTGTTTTTCTTCGGCATCCGTAAGTTCGAAAGGTACGATATCAAGTAAAAGTACCTCCACACCAATATTGGCAAAGTGGCAGGCGATTCTTGAACCCATAATCCCCGAACCTAAAACGGCTACTTTTCTAATGTTTCGTTTCATTTAGTCGCGTGGTTTAAATTTTAAAAAATTAATGAACTGATTCTTTAGTATTGTAAATCTCATTTTTGTCGATTATGTCATTCACTTTATGAATAACATCAAAAAAAGCTTCCAATTTATCAGGCTCAATAGTATTGAACACCTCTTCATTGAAAGCTTTTACCGTTTCTCTTGAAATTGCTTTTTTTTCTATTCCCAAATCTGTAAGAAAGATTCTAACAGAGCGTTTATCTTCTGGATCAGGCTTTTTATAGATAAGCCCTTTTTCCTCCATGCTTTTCAACATACGAGTTAAACTCCTACTTTCTAAGCCCATAAGCGGGGCAATTTTAGTAGCGGGAGTTCCTTCTTTTGTATTGATATTTAATAATACGAAACCAATGGAAGTAGTGATTCCGTATTTGACAGCTTGCTGGTTATACATGCGTGAAATGGCATGCCAGGCTGCTTTTATGTTGTAGTCTATGGATTCTTCTCTCTTCATGGAATTCAAATATACAAAAATATAGTATGCATGCATACTATATTTGAGAAAAATATTTAATTCTGCTTAAAAAAAGAGAAGGGATAGATTTTATTGATTTCACCCAATAAACGGAAGATTAAACAAACAGGATAACTTTCTTCCTTAGTATATAAACGAAAGCTTCTGGAACAAAGTTGGTAGTTGATCTTTATAGTATTTAAACCACATTAAATGAGAAAAAAAATATTTTCTATCAGTCTAATATTCATTACGCTATCATCATTAACTGCTATGGGCCAACATAAATCGGATACTATTGGAGCAATTGACGATCAGGTAAGCTTACAAAAATATGGCGATCAGTAGTATCTAATTACATCCTGTTTTCCTCGGTAAATTCTGATAAGTGCGTTTAAATGGACTGATAGCTATATATTAATCATTTTGGCTATCCTAAAGAGCAATTTCAATCCCTAAACTCTAAATTTCTGAATGTTATGGCTAGCTTTTCCTTTCATACTTTTTCCATTGATGAAAAAGTATGCAAAAAATCTAGGTAAAATGATGCTTCTTCCCACATAGGCCAACGCCTGCCCGCCATTTTACCCTCCAACCCGCTTTTTCGCTGTAGGCGAAAGTTGGGGAGTTAGCTATTAATATGCTCTACAAAAATTTCGAACTTTTTTCATTTTTGTTCTAGGATCGTTTAATGAATTATTAATCAAGTTTTGAAAAATTGACACCTACAATTGCATTATCTGTTTTCATCGTTATAGATTTTATGAACTATTAAATACTTAATTTACCACGGCGTTTAAAAGATTTAAGCACACCCATTTTTACAAAGTCGTTAAATACAAACCATGAAAGGGCATAAGCCCAGGTTAACCCGGCCCATTCCCATCCTGTTGGTGTTATAAGTCCAAAGCCGTAAATAGCGATAAGACTACCAATAACTGCTGACAAAAATGAAGCACTGAATAGGATTCTGGCAGGGTAGGGACGTTTCCAAAACCAATTGGTGGTACGAGTGTTGTAAACAGTGCCGTGGCCTGCCACAATAAGTTTCATAAAAATAATTGATTGAATTAATTCGTCGGAAAGTTTGAAATAATCTTTCAGTAAAAAGAAGGCAAGGAACGA
>QNXU01000057.1 GCA_003973485.1 Bacteroidota bacterium
CCCAAAAAAATCTGGAGCTATTGATTGAGTATAGTGATGATGTGCCAATATTTTTTAAAGCAGATGAACTGCGACTGAGACAAATCTTAATCAACCTCTTGGGAAATGCTGTCAAATTTACAGAAAGTGGTAATATTATTCTTAAAGTCAGTAAATTAGAAAAGAATCATAAACTCAAGTTTGAAGTAATTGACACTGGTATTGGCATATCCTCAGAGCAACAGAAAAATATCTTCAGAGCATTTGAACAAGCAGATGTTTCTACTACTAGAAAATTTGGTGGGTCTGGACTTGGCCTGACCATTTCAAATAAACTATTGAAAATGATGAATAGCAAGCTTCATCTTCAAAGTGAAGTGAATAAAGGAAGTAATTTTAACTTTAAAATTGATATTCAGGAAGTAGAGGAAAATTCAAAACAGAATAAGGCGGAAATCCCTAATCTTAAACTTCAACATCTACTAGTGGTAGATGATAATCCAGAACAAATTCACGCTTTTAAAATGATTTTCAATTCTATTGATGTAAAAGTAGAATATTGTCAATCTGCAGTAGAAGCCCATAAAAAAATATCAGAAAATAAGGATTTTGATCTCATCATAATTGATGAAGATATGCCTAATATAAATGGCATTGAATTACTCAATATGTTAAAAGAGCGAGATTTATTAGAAGATTGTTCTGTAATTTTCTTACATAAACATATTGAAAGTGAATTCTTTTATTCAAATTATGTAAATGAACCGAAATTATTCAAACTACCAAAACCTGTAATTCCTTCGAAATTATTGGAATTAATTCAACAGATTGATAAGGGAATTTTAAGCAGTAATACTACGACCGAAGAAGATTCTAAGCCAGCATTAAATATTGAATTAAATAAAATTTTAATTGCTGAAGACAATGAAGTCAACAAGTTTCTAATATTTAGAATCTTGGAAAATTCCTTACCTGATTCTGAATTAATTCATGCCGAAAATGGTAAAAAAGCTATAGAAGAATTCAAGAAACATCGTCCGGATCTGGTTTTAATGGATATTCAAATGCCGGTATTAAGTGGAATAGAAGCAACTGAGATTATAAGAACGCTAGAAAATCAGAATATGAAAACACCAATAATAGCACTTTCAGCTGGTGTTTTAAAAGAAGAAAAAGAAAATGCATTAGCTGCTGGAATAGACGATTTTCTAGAAAAACCACTAATTCAGGAAGATTTATTGAAGACATTAGAGAAACTTAAGATTGGCGGTAGAATTAAAGGAAAAGAGCCATTAATAGAACAAAATCAAAAATTAAAGACTTTTAATAAAGAGGAACTATTAAAGCGTTTAAATCATAATAAAGATCACTACACTAGTTTTATCTCCTTAGCTCAAGACAATATGAAAACTTTTGAAAGGCAAATTATGGAAACAATGGAAATTGAAAATTTACTAGCCTTAAGAAATGTTTTGCACAAATTGAAAGGGACAGCACTTGCAGCATGCTTTGAAAACCTAGCACTATTGATTGATCAATTTGAAAGGCCTAGCTTTTATAACAAAAAAGTAAGCTTATACATGAGATCTAAAATAATTCCTGAATTACAAAAGCTGATTGCCATTTTGGAAAAAGAAAAATAAACCTTATCCATAGCCTTTACTTTGAAAACGCAATTATATTTATTAGATGCGGCTAATATTTCAAAATAATATAAGTATTACTATTACATCTTTTAAAAACTAATCCACTAAAACATTTGAAATATAAGTGGATTTTGTCAACATCCACAACAAGAAAAACACTATTGCCCACTTCAGATAAACATCATAATAATCTTTAGTGTCTTTGTATCGTGTTTCTTTAATTTCAGCTTTTTCGTATTGATCTATAATATTGAAAACTTCTTCTAAGGCTTGATTATCCGTTGCTCTATAGAATTTTCCTTCGCCAATTTCTGCAATTTGTTTTAAGCCTGTTACATCCATTGAGTTCTCTATATATCGGGTTCTACCAAAGAAATCCTTCCCATAAGGGACTTTACCTTCTTTACCTATAGCAATGGTATAAATTTTAATATCATAAGCATTAGCCAATTTTGCAGCGGTTTCAGGATCTATATTTCCTGCATTATTATCTCCATCACTTAATAGAATCAAAACTTTAGATTTAGAATCAGATTCACGCATCCTATTAGTACCCACAGCCAATGCACTCCCTATGGCCGTTCCTGAAGCTTCCATCATTTTAAAATTAATATCTGAAATCTGATTCTTCAGCATTTTATAATCGGTCGTTAAAGGTGAAAGTGAATAAGCTTCTCCACTGAAAATGGTTAAGCCTATCCTATCCTGAAATCTTCCATCAATAAAATCATTGGCAACTTGCTTGGCCGCTTCTAAGCGATTTGGTGTAAAATCCTGAATCTTCATAGATTCTGAAATATCCAAAACTAGCATAATATCTATACCTTCAGTCCATTGCTCCACACGCTCATTGGTTTGCTGTGGGCGAGCCAAAGCTAGCAACATCAATAGCGTTGAAAACAATAGAAGAATTAGCGGTATAAACCTTAGAATGGAAGAAAATTGAAATCCAATTCCTTCGCCTCTAAAAGCAACCGGAACTTTTGGGCTAAATCTACTTTTTAGCCATTCTACCAACAAATAAATGATAGGCAGAGCAATCATGGCATAAAATGCCATAGGAAATTCATATTCAAAAGCCTTAAGCCTTTCAGGTGAAAACCAATCTAAACTTAACCAATTACTACTTTCCATCTGTGATCGCTTTAATTCTTTCTTCTACAATAATATCGGCATAATTCAATAGGAATTGGAAAGCTTCTGTTGCATTCTGCCTTCCTTTTGAAGAATAAATTGTTCTGTCTATTAATTTTAAATTCTTGTACAATTCTTCATTTTGTTGCATTTGGTTAATTTCTTTGCTGGTTAGCTTAGCATAAGGAGATTTTGAAATAAATTCAGCATGTTTTTTCCAAGTGTAAAGTAGCTTTTCAATTTTTTCTACAGGCATATCTCCTACTGAAGATAATTTTTCATTAAAAGTTTCTCTGAATTTTTTATGGCGTTTATTTAATTTCCAAATCTGATATTTCTTTCTTAATCTTTTACCAAAAAATAGGATTACTAATAGAATTACAATTCCTAAAACAATTAAGAAAGCAATTAAATAAGGATAATTGAAATCTTTATCAAGCTTTGTGATGATAGCATCAGTTTTCATTTTTAAACTGTCGCTGACAACTTGTATCTGCTCTTCTAAATAAATAGAATCTGATTTTGCAAAAACTGCAGTACTGTCATTTCCTTGAATAATAAATACGGGAAGCTTTATTTTTTGAATTTTTTCAATTTCAAAAGATGTTAAAGTATAAACTACACTGTCAAAACTTTGAGTGCTATCTGTTTTAGTAGGAAAATACTGTTTACTCGTATACTCAAAAGGAGCATAATCATAAAGAGAATCTGGCATTAAAACCTGAAATTCAGCTGGATAGCGAATACTTAAACTGTATTCCACTGGCTCTCCTATTGCCATACTATCCTGAAGGAATTTTCCTTTTGGCTTTATTTGTTGGCCATATAAATTAAAAATTATTGCAAGACTGAAAATTAAGCCCAACCCGTATTTTTTCATGCTTTTTTCTTGCTTAAATTCCTGATTTTAAATAGTTTAATTAATTTTGAAGTGTAATCTTCTTGTGTGTCAATCAATAAGTAATCTGCTTGGTTACGTTTGCAAATATCCTTTAATTCGGATGAATGATCCTTGTTTTTTTGTTGAAAATGCTTTTTAAAAGTAGCACTTGAAGTATTCACCCACCGGGTTTTGCCGGTTTCCTTATCTTTGATTGGCACTATACCCAACATCGGCAAATCAGTTTCCAATTTATCTTTTATATGAATTACGATTAAGTCATGCTTTCGAGCCAAAGCCTTTAAATGATGTTCATAACCTTCATCCACAAAATCACTAATCAAAAATATAACACTTCTTCTTTTGACCAGCCCAAGTAAATAAGATAGCCCTTTATCTAAACTTGTCTTTAAGGACTGTGGTTTTAAGTCGAAAAGTCTCGTAATAGCATAATATCCATGTTTTTGCCCTTTGCCTGGCTTCACATATAATTCTCTTTGATCAGAATATCCAACCATGCCAACCTGGCTTCCTTCTTTTAAGGCTGAAATACAAAGAATTCCTGCAATTTCTTTAGCGATATCAGATTTTTGCTTGCCTTCCAAGCCAATTTCCTGTGAAGCACTAACATCAATCAAGAAATAAACATTCTGTTCTTTATCCTCTTTAAATGTTTTTACAAATGTGCCATGCCCTTTGGCAGAAACATTCCAATCGATGGTTCGCACATCATCTCCATATTGATAAGGACGTACATCGTCAAATTCCAAACCTGAACCCTTAAACACAGAATGAAAATCACCCTGCATTTGATTATTTACAGCTTTTCGAATTTTTATTTCATATTTCCGAAGCTTTTTAAAGAGCTCCCTCATAATAGGTCTGTTAAATTGTTAATTTTGCAATCCATAAACTCAAACGAAAAAGATAACGATAATTGTCATTATCAGTTTACAAAAATATAATTGGCAACGAATTTGTTAAAGCCAATTGTAATATTAAGTATAAAAATGAGAAAACTTACTTACATCATCGCAATATTAATAATTGTTTCCTGTAGTGGAAAAGAAGAGCTGCCAAAAGGTGTAATTCCTCCTGAAAAAATGGCTGTAATTCTTTCAGATATTTATGTAGCCGAATATAAAGCTACCCAAATTGGACTAAAAAATGATTCTGCAAAGCAGGTTTTGAGGCATTATGAATTAAAAATTTTTGAGGATCACGAAACGAATGATTCTATCTACAAGGAAAGCTTCAAATATTATTTAGAACATCCTGATCAATTGGAAGCCATTTATGATATCGTAATAGATACAGTCAGTTTGCGCAATCAAGTCAATAATGCTAAAAATAAAAGAGATAGAAATTAAAGCCTTCCTCATTTTATGATATTACCACAGGATTTTGAACAAAGAATTGGATTTGATAAGATAAGGGAACTGATTTCTGCAGAATGCAGTAGCAACTTAGGGAAAGCAATAGTGGAAAAAATGAGCTTTATCCGAAAATTCGATAAGCTTGAACCTTTATTGTTACAAACCCATGAATTTATCAAAATATTTCAATCTGGAGAATATTTTCCTTCAGGAAATTTTATAGATGTTAGTCATTTTATTAAAAGAGCAAAAGTCAATGGTGCTTTTTTTACAGAAGAAGAATTTTTTGATTTAAAGCTAAGCCTTAAAACCATTTTGGATTGTATTTCTTTCTTTGATGAATTTGAAGAAGAATATCCTAATCTGTATAACTTAAGAACAGCAGTAAATCTAGAGCCTGATTTATACAAAGCCATAGATGCTAAAATAGATGAAAGAGGCAGTTTAAGAAATAATGCCAGTCCTGCTTTACAGCAAATCAGAAGCGATATCTTTAAAGCACAAGCACAACTCAGAAGACAAGTTGAAAAGATATATAAACAAGCGTCTGCCAATAAATATACTCCCGAGGATGCTTCCATTACCGTTCGTGATGGAAGGATTGTAATCCCCATTTTAGCCGAATATAAAAGAAGAGTAAAAGGATTTATCCATGATCAATCCGGCACTGGACAGACAGTCTATATTGAGCCTACAGAAGCTTTGGAATTAAATAATGAGGTAAGAGAGCTTCAATATGCCGAGCGAAGAGAAATTGTTAAAATTCTCACTCAGCTAACGGCATTGGTAAAACCGGAACTAGAAAATCTAGAAAAAGCTTATAAGTTTTTAGCTATTGTGGATTTTATTCGCGCTAAAGCTCGATTTGCCCAAAAAACAGGAGCTGTGCTTCCTCAATTAGAAAATTCAAGAATAATTGAATTTAGAAATGCCGAACATCCTCTATTAAAGCTTAGCCTGGCAGAGCAAAATAAAAAAGTAATCCCGCTTTCTATTCAATTGAAAGGAGATAAAAGAATATTGATTATTTCAGGCCCTAATGCTGGTGGTAAATCAGTAGCCTTGAAAACGGTTGGACTTTTGCAATTTATGTTTCAGTGTGGATTACTAATTCCAGTACATCCAGATAGTAAATGTGGAATTTTCGCCAACTTATTTATTGACATAGGCGATCAGCAAAGTATTGAGAACGATTTGAGTACCTACAGTTCTCATCTTCAAAACATGAAGAACTTCTTGATTAATTCAAATAAACAGACCTTGTTTCTGATAGATGAATTTGGAACTGGAACAGAGCCTAGATTTGGTGGAGCTATTGCAGAATCAATTTTAGAGGAATTATACAGCCAAAAAGCTTTTGGAGTAATCACTACCCATTACGATAACATCAAGAACTTCGCAGTAAAGAATCAGAATGTTATCAATGGAGCCATGAAGTTTGATGAGCGAAACCTGGAACCGCTTTATGAATTAGAAATTGGCAAGCCTGGAAGTTCTTTTGCTATAGAAGTAGCTGAAAAAATGGGCATCCCTCCTGCTATTCTCAATAAAGCCAAAGGAAAAATTGGTACCGAACGCGTGAATTATGACAAGCTTCTTAACCAATTAGGAAAGGAAAAAAGAGAACTAGAAGCTAAGATCAAGGAAATTCAGAAAAGAGAAGGACACCTTGAAAAAAGTGCTCAAGATTATGATGAACTCAATGAGTTTCTCAAAACCCAAAAGAAGCAGATTATAATAGAGGCTAAGCAAGAAGCTAAATCCATCATTAAGGAAGCCAATAAAAGAGTAGAACAGGCGATTAGGGAAATAAAAGAATCTCAAGCAGATAAAGAGCGAACTAAAAAAGCCCGTAAGCAACTGACAGACTACGATCAAAAGTTAGAGCCTGCTGTCGATAATAAACCAGTTAAACCTTCAAAACCAGTCTTTAAAAACGCTGAAGGTGAAATCAAAGTGGGTGATTATGTAAAAATAAAAGGGCAAGATACAATTGGTGAAGTATTAGCATTAGGACAAAAAGAAGCTGAAATCATGTTGGGAGAGCTTAAATCCAAAATAAAGCTAAACCGACTGGAAAGAATGTCTAAAACGGCCATCAAAAAGGAGAAAAAGAAAAGTTTCGCTGGTACTTCAACTGGCATGATTGAACGCAGCACCAATTTCAAGCATCAAATTGATGTCAGAGGAATGCGAGCAGAAGAAGCCATTCAGGCAGTGGATAGATTTATTGATGATGCTATGGTGTTAGGCTATAATGAGGTCAGCATATTGCACGGAAGAGGCGATGGAATCCTAAGGAGATTTATCAGAGATTACTTGAAGCAATATAATTATGTGAAGTCCTTAAAAAATGAGCATGAAGAAAGAGGTGGTGATGGGATTACTTTGGTGGGCTTAGCCTAAATTTTTATCTACATTAAGTTATTCATATACAGCCTTTAATATATTTTAGAAAATATTTTTGAAAGAATTCACGAGAAAAGCTTTGTATAAAAAAATAGAATTGCTTTTCTTTGCACTCGCTTAAGGGAAAAGCGGTTAATTTTCCCAACTTTGAAATAGATTTAGTCCTTAAGCTCAACTTGATTGGGCATCCCGATTTTTAATTCGGGAAGGTCTCAGGTTCAAATCCTTAACCTGATTAAAAAATAGGGATTAACTTATTGGTCCGTTAGCTCAGCTGGATAGAGCAACTGCCTTCTAAGCAGTAGGTCTCAGGTTCGAATCCTGAACGGATCACTAAAGCCATTCGATTTTTCGGATGGCTTTTTTTATGGGACAACTGACTTGTAAATAGTAGATCACAAAAAACCATCTCTTATTCTGTAAACTTGCTTTACTAATATTTTAAAATCATCTTCCTGCTCACCAGAAAAATTTAATCGTTCCGATGATTCGTATACAGCTTGTATTTTATCAGAATCTGATAATTTTTTAAAGCTTGTATTTTCCTTAAACCATTTGTGAAATTTAAAGATTTCAGATCGATTAGCATTTTGTTTATTGAACAATTCTGAGGTTGTATAGAGAAATCCAAACTCAATCTCAGGATATAAAATATCTGCCCTATCTTCATTAATCCATGAATTTAAAATATAAATACACCCTTTTGCTTTTGGATTCATACATAGTCCCCAAAAATGTTTATACATTTGATTTATTTCAATATCATTTTTGAAGTATTTTAGAAATTCACTAAAGTCATCAGTTGATAAATTTTTACCTTCAATATCATTTTGTTTTTCTGAATATTGATGAGTTATCACATAATAATAGGCAGTCAAATATTTGAAATACAAATTATCTGAAAAATCACTAAACACAGGAAGTTTTGATCTAAAATAATCAGCAGAAGAAATCATATCTAACATATGGTTACATTCTTCTTCTTCAATATAATTAATTGCTAAATGATAGTAAAGGTCTATATATTGAATTGGCAATATGTTTACTTTTTTATCTTTATCATCATCTTTAAGTATAATTGAATCAGTCCAATTATTAAAAAAAGTTAGAATTTCATAGAATTTTTCGCACGTAGTTGAAGAGTCTATTAAATTATGTGATAGACTAAAAATCAAGAAGTATGGAAAATTCTCATTTTTAAAATCTGAGTTTTTATTTTGTTCAATTATCATTTCAACTGATTCCTCCTTCAAAAGTAAAAAGGGGTGGTCAAAGTCATTTAAATATACAACCCTTGAATATAATTCCCAATTGAATTCATCTTCCAATGTCCTAGGAGTAAATTCAGCAATTTTATCCTTAATTTCCGTATTTGTGAAAACTTTTTTAAGTATTGAATAATTTGAAATGATGTAGTCCTCAGTTACCTTTTCATTTATTAATGTAACTATTAACGCATCTACGCAATCATTTAAAAATTTATTAAAGTTATTTTTACTTGAGTATTTAATTATAAAAATAAGTGTCTCTTCAAGTAATTTAATTTTGTCTGAATAATGTCTTAGAGTTTCATAGTTGACGTTACTTATTATACTGTCACAATTATTATTAATAAAATTTATTTTTTCATCCTGATCATAAATTGAAGCAATAGAATGTATGAATTTAAATAATTCAATTTGATCTTCAGTTTTATTAAAAATATGTTTTAATATAATCCAAAAATTGTCTTGGTGAAAATCTTCAAGACCCAATATCGCAGTTTTATTATTTTGTTTATTTAATACTTCAACAATTGGCTTTTCAATATAAATGGAATATGCATTCTTTGAATCTTTTAAATCGTAAATAATCGATATTAATTCTTCTTTAAAGTTATCTATTTTTACAATTAGTTTTTCAGTGTTTGTAGGCATTTTCCCGTTTATAATTCTGCCAATTATTTCTTTATCACTGAATTCATCGAAAATTTTATCATTATTGAATTTCCTAGGCAGGAACTTTTTAATTATATAATAGCATAAAACCCTAGTACTGATTACTTTTGGGTTAAAATGATTTCTAAGTATCCCTAATTGATTAACATAAATTTTTAATTCCCTTGGAGTAGGACTAAAAGTTGCATAAGGATATAAATCAAATAAAATCTCAACAACATCATCAATAACAATTTCATCCCAACCTTTTAAATGGTCTTCAATAAAGTTTTTAGAACTTTCACGCCAATCGTTTATAATTAAATCCGGTACTTTTAATTTGAGTCTTATATTTTTATCCAGAAAAGCTTTAATGTTTTCAAATTCCTTAGGTTCTCCATCTAATTTAGAATTTAAACCTTCCAAATCATAAGGGATTATGGTGTAAACGAAATCAAATTCTTTCTCTTTTTCAGTTAAACCAGAACTCTCAGTTAAAAAATTCTGAAGGGTGGATATTAACTTTTTAGTATCTTGTGGAATTGTACGATCTATATTATCTAAAACTATAATTAATTTTTTATCCGAATTTAAGTGTAGTTTCTTAATGATTTTTAAAAAAAACTTTTCAAATTCAATGGAAGTTCGTTCATCAGATTTTTTAATATTTTCAGTAATCTTTTCATTTCCTTTACTTTGAAATAAAGCCCAGTTTTTTAAAACAAAAATTTTACTTATTTCTCCTAAAATCCTTTTAATAAAAAGAATTAATAAATTAATAATCAATGTAATAGCAGGACCTGACACAAAAATAGAGGCAATAAAAGCCCACGTATTGATATCTCCTGTATTTCGTAAAGTTAGATTAGATTTGTCAATTATTGAAAATATAGCAACTCCAATAGGAATCAAAAGAGCCGTTATTGCCATAAAGAAACCGAAAATTGTCGACCCCCTTTTAATATTTGTTTTTCTTTTGAATCTTTTCCCAGCAATTTGATCTTTTAGCTTTTCAACTTTTGTGTTTTCTATATCAAAACATTGATTTATAAGTTCTTCTAAAAACACTCTTCTCAATGGATCACCTTCATGAGCCCAAGCATCAAAATAAAAAAATGGAAAAGATTTTTCTTGTTTTCGCTTTTTAATCTCTTTTTTGAGTAACCGAATAGCCGTACTTTTCCCACTTCCATACCTACCTTCTAAACCTAAAGTAAACCCTTTATTATTATCTTCAAATGATTTAAGAATTGTATCTGCTAATCTTTGATGAGCTTCATTTGCATAAGCATCTTCAATGGATGCTTCTTCTGGTATTATTTGGAAAGGAAAATTTTCTAATTTGTCTTCACTCATGAATATTACTTTAAACTATTAAAGTAATTGTTTTTAATTTAGCAATGAAATTTATAATAAAATTATGATCAACGGAATATTGAATTTTGACAGCATCGTAAGCAATCTATTCCATAAGGTGGCTTGGTTAAGATTCAAAACTATTTTATTCTCTTAAGAAATATGCAATTTTAGCCACAAGCATTTATTTCAATAATTATATAAAGAACACCAATGATTGTCCCAGTTGAAAAAGTACAAATTTGCCATTTCAATAAACCCCAAGTTTGGGGGCCATATTTCTTCATTTCAGAATCTAAAGTCTTAATGTCGGAATTAATAGTACCTATGTCAGAATAGGATTTAATATTGTGCTCGTGTTCAAATTTCTTCTTCTTTCTCTTTGTTAATTGAGCTGTTTTTCTGAAATCCTTAAGTCTATTTAAAACAGTTATTACTCCTGTTAAAAATGAAGCTATCAAAAATAAACCTGTCAAAATTTGTAATGTCAGCAAAAAACAATTACAACTAATTTTAAAGCCTGATTGACTTATGAAAAACCCCAAGAATGCGAGATTTAATCCAATAAACAAATTATTAGTATAGGAGAACTGATTAATTCTATAGTTGTCCCATCGTACAACTCTATCCATTCTTAACTTATGTTGGTCTCTTTTTTCTTGTTCGTCCATTCTTTGCTTGTTTCTAATTCATGAATTGATAATTTAACTCCAACAATCTAAGTAATCTATAGTTATTAAAAAAGATTTTAAATCTACACCAAATAATATTTTAAAACCAACCTCGGTAACCCTTCGTTTTAACTTGAAGAAAGATAAAGTGATATAGATTTTCTCTTACATTACTAATTATTGTTGAGAATTTTTTATATTCGTAAATCAATGTCGTTTAGTTAAGCAAACTTAAAGAAATAATCTGTATATTGTAAGGGTATATAGGGGGTAACTCTAATACTAAAACAACAACTTCAGATTATCGAATAGCATTAACAAAAAATATTGACCATGAGCTTGATTCAGAAGCAT
>QNXU01000062.1 GCA_003973485.1 Bacteroidota bacterium
GATGTTGTTCATGGCTTCCATGGCCGTCATGTGATCAATTCCCGGATCAAGGCCGCATTCCATTAAGATTAAAGTGTTTTTACTTTTTGCTATATCAGATAGGTCATTTACCTCTGGACTATTGTAAGATGCAGTCACCATGTGTTTACCTAAATCTACACAGGCAGTAGCTACTTTAGGGTGAAACCGAGCTGGCAACATGGAAATCACTAAATCTGCTTTAGCGATTTCATCTTTAGTTTGGATTTCATTTAAAATATCGAATTGAATAAATGAGGTGTTAGGATGTCCTCCAGCCTTTTCTTCGGCAAGATTTATATCAAAATCCCCGATTTTAATATGCCATTCTTCTTTTTCGGCATTCTTTTTAAGGTAATTAATTAATGAGGTTGCAGATCTGCCTGCACCCAATAATAAAATGTTTTGCATAGTTTTATTTTCGTTTCCAGAAGGGCAAAGTTATTAATATGAAATGCAGAAAAAACTGAGAAGCAATAAAATTAGTCGAAAAACATAATTTAAGTAACAATTTGTAAGAACAGCTCTTTATTATTGCAGATATAATTTATTAATCTTAATATTAAATGACATTTTAATATTTTAGAATTCTTTATTATAAACCGAATTTTTGGTTTAAGTAAATATTTATATAAAACATACATAAAGGATGTTTTTCCAGTTGATTTTTATTAATTGTGAGAAGAAATTGTTTTTTAGTAGAACAGATGCATAATCCACATGAATAGACAGGATATAGAAATATCGGATTTGAGGCGCATTACGGAATTGGTAAAGGAGCAATACAGATATGATTTTACCAATTATGCGATGTCCTCTTTTCGGAGAAGGATACTTCGAATTATGGAGCTCTATAAGTTCGGGTCTGCAGATCTATTGATCAAAAGGTTGAAAGACGATAAACCTTTCTTTGATGAATTTATAGCAGAAATTACTGTGAATGTAACAGAAATGTTCCGAGATCCTCCCTTCTGGCGAGAATTAAGGGATAACGTAATCCCCAATATCTTATTAAATCATAATACTATCAGTATTTGGCATGCCGGCTGCTCCTCCGGTGAAGAAGTGTTTTCTATGGCTATTTTACTTAAAGAAATGGGTATTTTAGATAAAGCTAAAATAATTGCCACTGATATTGATAAAGTAATTCTGGAAAAAGCTAAAAAAGGACACTATTCCATGAAAAACATGGAATTGAATGAAAAGAACTATATCCGATTTGAAGGAAAAAATAACTTCAAAGATTATTTTAAAGAGGAAAATGGTAAAGCAGTAATGGATAAGTCTTTAATCCAGAATGTGTCTTTCAGAGAGCATGATCTTGTACAAGGAGTGGTCTTTAATAAATTCGATTTAATCCTGTGTAGAAATGTGATGATCTATTTTAATCAAAACCTGCAAAATGAAGTCTTAAAGAAACATCACGAAAGTTTATTCAAATATGGTTATTTGGTTATTGGCTCCAAAGAATCTTTAATTTGGTGCGAAATTGCCAATAAATTTATAGTGGTAAACAACGAAGAGAAAATTTATAAGAAAATTAAAGACTGAGGTCTGTACAAAATAGTACTCAATGGCTCGATTTAATCTTGATAATAAATATAAAGCGATAGTAATCGGAGGATCTGCAGGTAGTTTTCAGGGTATTACCCAAATTCTTTCTGCTATTCCAGCTGATTTCAGCTTGCCTATTATCCTATGTTTACATAGATTAAAACACGTGCGTAATGGTTTTGTGGAGGCTTTGTCCATAAAAAGTATTAAGCCTGTAGTAGAGCCTTATGATAAAGAAAATATTAAAAGAGGTAAAGTTTATTTAGCTCCAGCAAACTACCATCTTTCTATTGAGCTTGGAAATTCAATAGCTTTGTCAACTGAGGAAATGTTTAATAATTCCAGACCTTCTATTGATATTACATTGGAAACAGCGGCCTATAATTATAGAGATAAATTAATAGGAATTTTATTATCTGGAGCAAATAAGGATGGTGCATTAGGAATGAAGAGAATTAAGGATAGAAAAGGTTTGACAATCATACAAGATCCTGAGGAGTGTATGATAGATACAATGCCAACTGCTGCCAGAAATATTACGGAAATTGATTACACTTTAAAAGTTCAAGAGATTGTCCAGTTCTTAAAGGAATTGGATAAATTGTATAAATGATTTTTAATTTATTGCCTAAAAAGCGATACAATTATATATATTTGATGATGTTTGCAATTGGCAAGCAGATGATTTTTCAGAATTTGTTCAGCTTGAATAAAGAAGCTAAAATGTGATTATATTATATTTTAAAATGAGTACTGGTTAAAATCCGATTGATAGATTTTTAGTAGTGATTGTTTTACCATTTTTCTTCTTAATAATATTTTTTTCTGAATGAGCTTAAATTTTAGATATCATAAATCATTAATGCCTTATTAAATAAAGGACAAATTGTGGCGATTATAAAATTGTACTAATACACATGAAAGCATTATATAAAAATTTAGCACTTATCACCTCTTTGCTTTATACATTAAGCATTATTGGGTTAGCTTATTACCTCCTTATTTTTCCTGATAGGATTGCTAATCAAACTCATCTGATAAGTTTGATGGATGTGCCAGAATTAAAACCAGTTTTAGATGAATTATATATTTTTAGTGGCATTTCCATTCTGTTAGGATTTATATCCATCTTGTTGCATCTTTTTAATAAAAATAATGATGAAGAGAACAATGTGGTTTATATAGAGAAATTCAAAGAAAAGAAGGATTCTAAAGATAATAGTGGAGAAGAAAATAGTGATGGAGATGTGGATGAAGAATTGAAAGACATCAACAATAAGATTAAAAAAGAAACGGACAATAAACTAAAGGCAGAAAAATTATTGTCTTATTTGGCAGATCAATTAGAGGCAAGCCAAGGAGCAATTTACTTAGCAGAGAAAAAGGATAATAAAAACATCATTTCTCTTTTTGCAGCTTATGCATTTGTATTGCCTGAAAGTCAAACGGTTTCTTATGAATTTGGTGAAGGTCTGGCTGGTCAGGTTGCAAAGGAACAAAAGATGATAAATATTTCTGATATACCTGAAGGATACATCAAGATATTATCTGGCCTAGGAGAGTCAAATCCTGCTCATTTAATTTTGTGCCCTATCATGAAGGATAAAGAGTTGATAGGAGTAGCAGAAATCGCTTCATTCAAAGCATTCAATAAATCTCATGAACTGCTGGTTGAAAAATCATTGGCATTACTAGCTAATGATCTAAGCAAAGGACAGCAAAAAGAGAAAAAAGAAAAATAATTCATTTTTAGTATCAAAGAATTCAATATGTTTAAAAACATAAAAATCGGGACTAAAATTACAGCAATACTACTTTTTGTAGTACTTGTAAGCGTTGTAACTGTAAGTTTTATTACCTTCAATATGAATCAAGATTCAATAGAAAAGTTGAATTTTGACAAGTTGATGTCTCAAACTTCTCAAAAAGCAGATAAGATTGATCAATTATTTGAGGGGATTCAGAATAATGCAAATCATATATCTGGTTTATTATCTATTCAATCTGGTATAAGGAAGTATCAAGAAGAGGATACTACCTTAAATATGGACAGCTTGAGAGCGGCTGTATTGTATAAAATAGAATCTGATTTAAGATCATTTGTTGAAAATTATCCAATACATGCAGTTTTATTAACAGATTTAAATGGAGAGGTTATTTTTAACTCTAATAATTCAATATCTTCTTTAAGCAAAGGTGAAAATCTCGCAACTCTTGATGAAAAATTTTATAATTCGGCTATAACCTCAGGAACATTTAGCCAACCTAATGAATATGGTGATGCTGAATTAGTTTTGTATGGAATGCCCTTAATAGATGATTATAATAGTCCTGCTGGCTTGTTGGTGTTGGTCAAAAATATGGAACCCATTTATGAAATTGTTAAATCTAATTCAAGTGGGTTTAAATCATTCGAAAGTATATTAACAGCCCAACAGGATAATCAAGCCCTTTTTCTTTCCCCTTTAAAACAAGTGGCAGATAGCTTAGAGCCATCGGCAGTCCCGTTGAAAGATAAAACTTCAGTTGCAGTTCAAAAAGCAGCTATGGGCGAAAAGGGGTATGCAAAAGATGTAAACTATAACGGTAATGAGGTTTTATCTGCTTGGACTAATATTCCATCAATAGGTTGGGGCTTAGCTTCGAACGTAAACGAAGATGAAATCCAAGAACAGTTAAATGGTTTGGTGAACAAGTTTGTTTACACTGGATTAATTATTTTATTTCTATCCCTTATTATTTCTATCATTTTTTCAAGGGTATTATTGAATCCTATTCTTTCATTAAAAGAAACTTTGAAATTGCTAGGAAAAGGAATTTTGCCTAACAATGTGCCTAAGAAATCAGACGATGAAATTGGTGAAATGGCAGAGATTTTAGAAGGCTATGTTTCATCTTTAAAGAATACCGCCAATTTTGCAAAACAAATTGGAGAAGGCGATTTTAAAGCAGATTTTAAGCCTATTTCTGAAGAAGATACTTTAGGAAACTCATTGATAAACATGAGGAATTCAATTCAGGAGGCTGAAAAGAGAGATAAAGAAAGAAACTGGATTGTAACAGGTGTTGCAGAAATAGGAGAGATTCTTCGTAGCAATGACAATTTAGAGCAACTTGGAGATGAAATATTAAAATATGTAACGGAAAAAATTGATGCCATTCAAGGTGCTTTTTATGTTTTGAATGATGATGACTCTGACAATTATTTCTTAGAAATGAAATCGAGTTATGCTTACAATAAAAAGAAATACCTAAAAGCTAAATTTAAATTTGCTGAAGGTCTGGTAGGGCAGTCTGCTATAGAGCAAGATACATTATTGAGAACTGAAATCCCACACGATTATGTAAGCATTACTTCAGGTCTTTTGGGTGATCAAAGACCAAGGTGTATTTTAATAGTTCCGCTTATAACAGATGAAAAAGTTTATGGTGTTTTAGAATTTGCTGGTTTTCAAAAATTTGATTCCAGTCAAATTAAATTTGTTGAAGAAATCAGCTTAATTATAGCTCGAACTGTATTCAATATAAAAGTAAATGAGAGAACCCGTAAATTGCTAGCGGAATCTCAAACCATGAGTCAGGAACTTCAGGAACAGCAGGAAGTATTGAGACAGAATGCTGAGGAAATGGAAGCCACTCAAGAGGAATTGAAAAGAACTAATCAGCGCTTAGAAGATCAAATAGAGGAAGTGAACCGTACGCAAAAACGTATGCAGCTATTGCTTGAAAATGCTTCTGAGGTGATTACTATTTATGAGAAAGATGGTATTGTTCGTTATATCTCACCTTCTGTAGAGAAAATTTTGGGTTATAGACAAGAAGATATTATTGATACTACAGAGTTGGATAAAGTACACCCTGATTCTAGAGATGAAGTGCATAAGCAATTCTTGTATTTAGTAGATCATCCTGATGAATCTATCACCATGCAACATCAATATTTAAATAGTAATGATGAATATGTTTGGGTAGAAGTTACGGGTACCAATCAACTAGAAGATCCAGCAATACAAGGAATTATATTTAATACAAGAGATATTACGGAAAGAAGACGTGCGGAACAAGAAGAGCGCATGAGAAGTAAAATGCAAGCCTTGTCTGAAAACTCTATTGATTTGATTACTCGAATTGATAATGAGGGTAAATTCTTCTACGTAAACCCAATGATTGAACAATATACTGGTAAACGTCCAGACGAAGTGATTCAAAAAGGATTGCATGAAGCGGATATTGAACCAAAAATTGTAGAAGCTTGGGCGCAATTATTAGAGAAAGTTAGAGAACAGAACGAGAAAGTAACTGAGGAAGTAGATTTCCCTTCTGAAATGGGAGACAGGGTGATGCAAGTTAATGCTATCCCAGAATATGATGAAGAGAAGGTCTTAGAATCCATATTGGTTGTATCTCATGATATTACAGATAGAAAATTAATTGAACTAGAGATTGCCAGTAAGAATAAGAAAATTACTGAGTCGATTAATTATGCTAAGCGTATTCAAGGGGCTATACTTCCGAATAACCAAGTCATTAGGCAAAAACTACCAGATTCTTTTATTCTTTATAAAGCGAAAGATGTAGTAAGTGGTGATTTCCCTTGGTATATTGAAGTAGATGATGTTATATATATTGCTGCAGTGGATTGTACTGGGCATGGTGTTCCAGGAGCTTTAATTTCATTAATTGGATATTTCCTATTAAATGATATCGTTAGATCTCAAAAAATTAGTGATCCAGGTGTCATCTTAGATAAATTGGATGCAGGAGTAACTTCAACTTTACGTCAAGATCAGGATGATTCAACCACTAAAGATGGAATGGATATAGCATTCTGTAAAATTGATAAGAAGAAAAATCAAATTGAATATTCAGGAGCTCACCGTCCTTTATATTATTTACATGCAAATGGTGAGCTAGACGAAATAAAAGGTAATAAATTCCCGATTGGAGGAGGTATTTATAGAAACCAAACTAATTTTGATAACCATAAGATTAAATATAAATCGGGTGATGCAGTATTTTTCTGCTCAGATGGTTTCCCAGATCAATTTGGAGGACCACAAAATAGAAAATTTGGACCTAAGCGTTTGAGACAGGCAATAGTCGATAATCATGGTAAATCTATGGACGAAATGCATGTTATATTTGATGAAGCATGGGAAAACTGGAAGGCAGACTATAAGCAAACAGACGATGTATTATTAATTGGTATTAGATTTTAACTGGGAAAAGTTTAATTATAAATAAAATTATTTAATTTAAGGCTTGAAATGAATTGGGCTATATTTGAAACGGCTTATTAACCTAATAACAACATGAAGTATATATATGACCTACATAAAACCATGCTGTCCAGAAACCTTATTTTGGTTTATGAAGGGGAATTTACCCAAGAAATAACCAAATCGGTATTGGCAATGGCAGAACGAAACATGGATTCTATGGGTGAGGAGTCTAGCATCAAGAGGAAAGTTTTCAACGTGATGGTAGAATGCTTACAAAACATTGTGAAACATTCCGATGATTTCAATCCATTATCTGCTAAGCGAAATGCTGCTATATTCATAATAGGAAAGGAAGATGATCGCTATGTAGTAACCAGTGGTAACCCTGTTGATACAGAAGCTGCAGATGCTTTGAAAAAGAGGATAGATGAGATTAATGAACTTGATAAAGATGGACTAAAGGCCATGTATAAAGATATCATTAAATCGAATAGTCTTTCTAATAAGGGAGGTGCAGGATTAGGTTTTGTCGATATGGCTCGAAAATCTGGACAGAAACTTGAATACGATTTTGAAGATATGGGAGAGGGATTTAAATTTTTCTCTCTGACAACAACTATCCTAAGATTCTAAAAGAATAAGTATAATTATTAATTACAACTTTAAATTTTAAACTATAATATGGAAATCATTAACCTGGAAGGCACAGAAGATACCCCAAAAATATTATTGGATAAAGGAAATGGGATTTTTGAAATCTCGGGAAGGTCTTTGCCGGAAGATTCCGCGGAATTTTATCAGCCAATTTTAGATTGGATTACAGCCTATGGTGAAGATCCAAATCCTGAAACATTATTTACTTTTAAATTAGAATATTTCAATACGGCATCTTCTAAATTGATTTTAGATGTCTTATCTGCTTTAGAAGATATCGATGGAGTATCTATTGATTGGTATTTTCATGAGGATGACGAAGATATGGAGGAAGCTGGTGAGGAATTTTCTGAACTAGTAGAAATCCCGTTTGAATTTAAAACTTATTGATTGATTCATTAAGTATTAGATTTTATTAGGCCATGATGCTATGGCCTTTTTGTTTTTTCTAAAATTAGCTAAAACCGTCTTTTTATATGAGTGAAGAGATACTCAAAGCCTTAACTCAATTATTTGGAATTATTACCAAGCAGGATGGGGGAGCCACTGAAAAAGAAAGGAATTTCGTCATTGGGTTCTTCCAACAGGAGCTTGATCAAGACTCAATTAAAGAGTATTTAGAGCTTTACGATAAATTAGTTGGCTGGGGAGAAGAACCAGCTGAGGAAGAAGATGGTAAAGCAAAAAAGAAAAAACTAACCTCAGTAAGAGATTCTGTAAGGACTCTTGCTATCTGTAAAAAAATTAATAAAACCCTTACCCAAAAGCAAAAAGTGGTTGTTTTAATCAAGCTTTTGGAAATGGTTTCTGCAGATAAAAATTTCACACCTCAAAGAATGGAAATCATTGATACGGTTTCCAATGTCTTCAATATTGTAAAAGATGAATTTAAGCTAATTGAAAGCTTTGTCATTAAAAGAGAATCAGATGATTTAGATCAATTTGAAGATATCCTTTCTGTAAATAATGATACTCCTGCAGAAGATAGTCTTCATGTACATGCCGATATTGATGGGGAAATACTATTCCTCAATGTTAGAAGTGTGGATATGTACTTCGTTAAATATACGGGTACTGAAGAAATAAATCTGAATGGCTTTATTATGAAAACGGATAGTGTTTATCTGTTTTCACACGGAAGCACTATTAAAACTCCAAAAGGGGCAGCTTTATATTATTCTGAATTGATAAGGAAATTCTTATCAGATGGAGAGCAAGTAAATCTTTCTTTTAATGCTGAAGATATTGTTTTACAATTCCCTAATGGTGAATTAGGATTAAGAAATGTAAATGTATTCGAAGGCCCTGGTGAGTTAGTTGGAATAATGGGAGCCTCTGGTGCTGGTAAAACTACCTTGCTAAATGTATTGGCAGGAATTCAAGCACCTACTGAAGGACATATTAAAATCAATGGGCTTGATTTAAATGAAGATAATGAGGAATTGCAAGGCATTATTGGTTATGTTTCTCAAGATGACCTTTTAATAGAAGAACTCACGGTTTACCAAAACCTTTATTATAACGCAAAATTATGTTTTGCTAATATGTCCGAAGAGGAAATCCATAAAAGAGTGATGGATACGCTGGAAAACCTTGGTTTGGAGGCTAGAAAGGATTTAAGAGTAGGAGGTGTTTTAGATAAAACAATTTCAGGTGGACAAAGAAAGCGTTTGAACATTGCATTGGAATTAATTCGTGAACCAGCTGTAATGTTTGTGGATGAGCCTACTTCTGGATTGTCATCACGAGATTCCGAAAATGTAATAGATTTATTAAAAGAATTAACCTTAAAAGGGAAATTAATATTTGTAGTAATCCATCAACCATCATCAGATATCTATAAAATGTTTGATAAGATGATTATTATGGATACTGGTGGATATCAAATATTCTATGGCCATCCAGTTGAGGCAGTAACTTATTTTAAGAAAACGACCAATCAGGTGGATGCCGATAGAGGGGTTTGTCCTACATGTGGTAATGTAAATCCTGAGCAAATATTTAATATAGTTGAAGCCAAAGTAGTTGATGAGTATGGTCAATTAACCAATAAAAGAAAAATAAACCCTAGTCAATGGAGAGATTTCTATCTTGAAAATTTTGACCATAAAAGGGTGAAAGATGAGAAAGAAGCTCCGCCATCTACACTATCTATTCCGAATAGATTAAAACAAACCGTTATTTTTACTATTAGAGATACACTCTCTAAATTAAGTAATAAACAATATTTATTAATTAATTTATTAGAAGCGCCTTTCTTAGCTTTATTACTCGCATTTATTATTAAATACAGAAGTGCTCCTTCAGGTGAAGACTATTTATTTAGATTTAATGATAACTTGCCAGCATTTTTATTAATGAGTATTATCGTAGCCTTATTTATGGGGCTAACGGTAAGTGCCGAAGAAATTATTCGAGACAGAAAAATTCTAAAAAGGGAGTCCTTTTTGAATCTCAGCTGGAATAGTTATCTGTTGTCCAAAATCACGATTTTATTTACTTTATCCGCAATACAAACCTTCACTTATGTAGTGATAGGCGTATTGGTATTAGAAATTCGGGATGCAACTTTTAGTATGTGGGCAATCTTATTCACAACTTCCTGTTTTGCTAATGTTTTGGGGCTCAATGTGAGTTCAGCTTTTAAATCAGCTGTTACGGTATACATCCTAATACCATTATTATTGATTCCTCAAATGATTCTAAGTGGATTGTTATTTAGTTTTGACAAGTTAAATGACTTCATCAGTACAAAAGGAAAAGTACCTATAGTTGCTGATATGATGACTTCTAGATGGGCTTATGAAGCCTTGGCAGTAGATATGTTCAAAAATAATGGTTACCAAGAATATTTCTATGAAATAGAGTCAGATGAAAAAACAGCTGATTTTAAGTCATCCTTTCTGACAAAAAAGATTAGAGAAAAGCTTAGGGTGATAGAGAATAATATGGATTCTGAGAAACCAGAAGATCAAGAAGAAGTTAACTACGCTCTAAAGATTATATACAATGCATTGGAGAAAGAACCATTCAAGGGGAATTTAAAAGATGAGAATTTAGATAAATTATTAGACCCTGAGGCTATAAACCAAGATAAAATAAAGAAGATATCGACTTATGTTGATCAACTTCGAGATCACTATATTGATGAATTTAATTTGGCAGTAAAAAAGAAGGAAACTTTACAGTTCCATCTTGAAAATGATTCTTCTTATCAGTTTAACTTAAATGAAGCTAAGGATTTATATTACAATGAAAGTTTAGCAGATTTGGTAAGAAATTTAACAGTTGAGGATCGTGTTATTGAATTCAAAGGTCAGCTTATTCAACAAATAGACCCTGTATTTAATAAACCTGCAGAACCTGAAAATCCATTAAATTATCGAACGCATTTCTTCGCTCCTGAAAAGTATTTTGCCGGAGTGTATATAGATACATTTTATTTTAATATACTTGTGATATGGTTTATGTCACTAGTGCTCTATGTAATGTTGTATTTTGAATTTTTCGGCAGAGTATTAAGATTCTTCGGCAATATTAAATTAAAGAAAAGTGAATCTTAGGTTTGATTTAATTTTTAAATTGAGATAAACTTATTTTTAATACTGTTGAATTAATTTTTATGGATTTTAAAATCGATAATTTGTATTAACTACTGGAATTTCTATTTTTGTTATGATAAAAAATATTTTTATGAAACACATATTCCTGGGACTGGTTGTAATTGTAACCATTTCGGCATGCGACTCAAAGAAAAAACCTTCCGCAGATGAGATATCTGGTGTTTTGGATTCTGTTAAGATAGAAGAGCCCGCTATTTCTGAGGATGTTATTTCTGATATTATTCAGCAGATACCTTCTCCATTGGAAATATCAACCTTGTTGAAAGAGTCAGACACTAAGTATGACAAATCTTACCTTAATGATCCTGAAAAAATTTCTGATTATAATAGTAATTATAAGAAGGCTTTAGCTCTAGGAGTTTATGGTACTGATTTAGGTTATACTAATATATACGAGCAAAATCAGGATGCATTATTTTACTTAAATTCAATTAAGTCTCTTGCAGATGATTTAAGTATCGGTCAGTTTTTTGATATAGGGACAATAAAAAGGTTAGCCACGAATAGTAAAAATTTAGATTCTCTATTGTTGATTACTACCAAAAACTTCAATAATATCAACAACTATCTACAAGAGCAAAAAAGATCAAACTTAAGTATTTTACTGCTTTCTGGT
>QNXU01000181.1 GCA_003973485.1 Bacteroidota bacterium
TTAGTGTCATCCGATTAAAAAAGTCAGAATATCCTTAATTATTAGAAAAGTACAAAGGCGAGATTTTTCAATCTCCCCTTTGCTTTGTAATATTGAAAATTCTCACACTAACAATATTACGGGTGAAAACTACGAAATTATCAGGACAACCAATAATTTGCCAACTCCTTTCCTTCATACCAAAGGAATTGGTTCAAAAATCAGTTGCTAAATTTGCTTCGGATAGATATTACAAGACCATGAGTACCTATAAACAATTAGTGTTTATGCTTTATGGTATCATCAGTAAATCTGGGTCATTAAACAGTCTTTGTAAATGTTTGCTGTTTTTAGAAGGTAAACTATGTTATTTGGGAATAGATAAGTTACCAGCTGTCAGCACCCTTTCGGATGCAAATTGCAACAGAAACAGCGAGGTTTTTGCCGATTTGTATTATAATTTACTTGATTATTATAAGGATGAGCTACAAAGTCAATCTTTAGTTTTGCCCATCAATGGGGAAGCCCTTGGCGAGAAGCTAAAACGTTTTGACAGCACTACTTTCACCTTATTCAGTGAGGTTTTTAAAGGGGCTGGCCGTAAGCCATTGGAGGGTAAAAAGAAAGGAGGAATAAAAGCCCAGACCCTGTTGCCATTTGATAGTTTGGTACCCGAACATATTGAGTTGGGGGCTGCTGCTAAAAACGACAAGGATTTCCTCGGACAGCTACCAGTAAAAAAAGGATATTTATATGTCTTTGACAAAGGCTATGTAAACTATAAGATTTATAGTGAATGGAATGAGAAAGGGGTTTACTTTGTCACCTTACTAAATAAAAACGCTTCCTATAATGTATTAAGTGATAATCCTATTGACATTTTAGACATAGCCATGGGAGATGGAGTGTTAAAAGACCAGACAATTCAAGTAAAGTTAAAAGGATCGAAAGAAGGCCTAAAACTAAGGTTAGTAACCTATAAAGATCCTCATTCAACTAAAATACTTAAGTTTGTCACCAATCATACCGAATACAAAGCACTCACTATAAGCTATATTTACAAAAATAGGTGGACGATAGAACCATTTTTTAAGCAACTAAAACAGAACTATCAGTTAAGCTACTTTTTCTCGGATAGCCAACAGGGAATAATGAGTCAAATATGGATAGCTTTGATAGCTAATTTGATTTTTACACTCATTTTCTGCCGAAATAAACAAGCAGAATCTTTTACCACAGTAGTGAGTATGGCTAGAAGTGGTCTGAACACTTATGTGTGTTTTTTGAGTATCATAAAACTTGAAAAATTATCCGTTGAAGATAGGGATAATGAAATAGTGCAAATGACTTTGTTTGGAAATCTAGAGGGGGGTGTTTTTCAGAAACTGAATAAATCCCCCTAAATTTAATATTGAACTACTTTATTATTAATATTATAAATTAGTCGGATGACACTAATTAATAATTACGAATTAATTATTATTAATTTAGATTTACTGTACCAACTCATCATTTTCCCATTCACCGTCCAATTTTACATTGCCGTCTTTGTCATAAAGTATGCCATGGCCATTTCTTTTGTCATTTTTCCATTCCCCCACATATTTTTCACCAGTGTTCCAGAAGTATGTTCCTTCGCCTTCTCTTTTGTCATTTTGGTATTCTCCTACATATTTATGGCCATCCACCCATTTATAAGTTCCTTTTCCGTGCTTCATATTGTTTTTCCAATCACCATCATAAACGCTGTTTGAACTGTAATGTCCAACCCCTTCACCATTGGCTTTTCCAAATTTCACTTCCCCAAAATAGGCGATTTTTGTACCGTTGGCATTGTAAAAAGTTAATCTTCCTAGCTCAACTTTATTTTGAATTTCCTTTTCTTTCTGGGCAATAGTATTTTTTAACGAAGAAATGTCCTTATCGAATCTCTCTTTTAAGTTTTTAATTTTTTCCTCGTATTCATTTTCCAATTCGCTAATTTTTTTATCCATTTCTCGCTCCATACTTGCCATTTGTGACATACTCATATTTTGAGTGCTGTCAAGTTCCGATTTTAGGGAATTAAATCTTTCTATAGTAGCTCTTCTGCTTTTCATAAAGCTTTTGTCATCTATGGAATCTTCAATTTTGAGATAAATTTCCATTGCATCATTATATTCTCTAGCTATAAAAAATTCATCAGCCTTTGATTTTTGACGATATAATTCGCTTTGTTTTTCAAGATTTTCTAATTGAGCAATCTTATTTTGAGCTTTTTCCTTAAAATGGTTTTTTCTTTTGCTGATAAAGAAAATAGCAATCAGGCAACCTACAATTATGATAGGGGCAATGTAAAATGATATGTTTTTAACTTTTTTCATAACTGATTAATCTGACAGTTTAATAGTAGGGATTTTTTGCTCCTCTTTTCTGAAATCTAAAGAAATATATGTGCTTAGTCGTAAAATAATTCTTCTTTTATATAGTGTGGGATCGTTCAAATTTTGTCCAGTGGTGTACATTACTCCCAAAGAGCTACTTACCCTTGGACTAGCAATGTATCCAATATTTCCATATAATCTTAAATCTTCCACAAAGCTTCCAACTACATTTTTTCCACTTTGCATGATGAGTTCCATACTAGGAGAGACATAAAAAGTCCCAGGTTTTAATTGGTCACCATTGATAGGGATTTTCATATAAAAGTTGTATCTCCAGCGGTTGCCAAATTTAAATTCATCATCAGTAACAGCTGCTCCTCTTTTCCAGCGATGTTCAATCCTTATTCTGTTGTAAAGCATAAATTTTGGAAAGGGCAATACAAAAAGATATTGATGCCAAATCCTCGGTTCAATATAAATAGGGTCATAGTCCAAATTATTAGGCTCAGGAGTAAAATTTAATCTTAAAACACCCCCGACTGTGAAATTAAAATTGGGTGAAACTACATAGTTTAATCCATGTCGGTTGTAAATTTGTGCCATTCTATCTACAAAAGGATTCTCCGAACTCCCTGTTCTTCTGTAGTGCATTTCACCAGCCCAATATAATTTTTCAGCGATTCTGAATTTGTTGTAGGAACTAAGCCATAGATTGGTGCCTAGGTCTTCAAATTCCGGCTCCAGTTCTTGTGCTGAAATCTGAAAGCAACTGCCTAAAAATATGATCAGTAATA
Source organism: Bacteroidota bacterium (assembly GCA_003973485.1). Lineage (GTDB taxonomy): Bacteria > Bacteroidota > Bacteroidia > Cytophagales > Cyclobacteriaceae > Marivirga. Next base: position 3,137 of record QNXU01000181.1, read on the forward strand.
TTTTTCTCATGCCCATTAAAAGCTTAAATTCATTTCTAAAATTTCTGCTGCTTTTTCAGGAGTTTTTGCCCTTTTCACTTTTCTTTCCATCCTGTTGGTATTGCTCTCATTTAGCACCTCAATCATTTCATCGTACAAAATTTTGAAATTGGCTTGGTAAGCTCTCATATTATCACAGCTTAAATTTTGCATATTTTGAAATATGCCGGGCAACAGCAATTTATTAAAAGCCTTGTAAATAGGAGGTTTAGATTTCTCCTCCATATTGGTGAAAGTATAAGGGTTAAATACTTCCTTGGTATAGGCTTCATTTATTTTATATATGCTTTCAGGAGCTTTGTTTATAGTGTAAATCAACTCTTCCGCTTGGTTAAAGCAGTTGATAAGCGATTCAATAGCTATGATTTTTTCATCAGCAGTTGGCAAATTAGAGTAAACTGCTAATTCAGCATCTGCAAAATCAATTATGGCTTTCCCAACATCAATACCAGCGAAATTATCATGTTCTCCTGTAATTAAGGAGTCAGCCAAATATTTAGTCTTTTCATATTTAACTAACATGGCATTTTCTAACTCCACCAACTTCTCCTCTTCTTGAATCTCTTGCAAATATTCCTGCAAGTCATCTTCAATTAGGTTCAATTCTTCATCCAATCCATCCATTAAACTAGAAAGATTGGATAAATTACTTTTATTAGTTAGAAAATTTAAGTCAGTTTGAAATTCATAGTCTTTTGATAAGCTATCATTTTTGAAAATGTTATTTATTGCAGCTTTATCTTTAAGATTTATTTTATATTGAAGTAACTGATCTCGATCAAAAAATTTCAATTGTCCATCTTCATATAACGAAAGGATTTCATGCGTTGGTTTTAAAATAAAGTTGTTAATATCTTCCAATACGTCTTTAGATTCCGCTACTTTTCTAGTTGAAACGCTGGCTATATTGAATTGTGGGTTATTTAAAATAGATTGGATTTTTACACTATTAGAATCTAACCTCCCCTTTATTTTCTGTAATAATTCTATTTCAGTTTCAGTAATGTTGGATGCTTTTAATTTGGTCTCAATTGATGGTTTAATCTTATTATTTGTGATGGGGTAAAAGGTATCGTCCACCAAATCCAAATTATCTAATAATGTAAAAAATAAATTGCTGATTTTATCTTCTTCCTTGTAGTTTTTTAGTAACTTTTCATTATAAATCTTGGCTTTCAGTTCCATTATTTCTAAAAACTCATCATCAAGCGAAATCTTTTCTTCCGATAATTGAGTGTTGGCAGGGACATTGATTTTGATTTCCTGAATCTCACTTTGTCGGTATAGCCGCATGGCTACTAGTATATTGCTTTCAAAAACCCATTCTTTCACCAGTTTTTGATTATTCTTTTTATCTATTCTATAGAAAGACCATATTCCCTGAGTGAGTTCATTATTACCCAATTCTCCCTCTAAAACATTATTTCCTATGCTTAATTGAAAATCACCTTTGGCTTTATCATCTTCAAAATTAATACTGGCTGTTAATGTAGTATCTGTTATTTTTGAATTGCGAATTTGCCAATCGTATAGTTTCCAATCCCCAGTTTTTTTTCCAGCTTTAAATTTTCCCATAGCCATAAATTCATGACCATTCACATCATAGGAATAAGTATAATCTTTATAATATCCATCTCCAGTTGGCGTAAATGAACCTTTTTTTAATTTCCAGGTTTCGTCAGCTCGGTTTTCTATAAAACTACCTTCAACAGACAAATATTCGTATATATCTTCTTGATTTTCAAATTGCTGAGAGAGTTTGAATTCACCATTATAGATAGTATCTTCTCCATCTAAATAGAAATCATATTTTGCTAAATATTTTGTGTTATTTATGGTGTAAGTACTATCGTAGGTTTGAATGTTCTGTGCCTTCGCCCATTGTGGGAGGAGAATTAATAGTATGAATTTGAATAATATAGACTTTTTTATTTTAGTCATAGTTGGAGAAAATATCAAATTCAAATGTACTAATAATTTTCTTCAGGCCTAAAAGGGTATTATTAAGTTTTACTTAAGCCATCATGAATTTGGTTGAAAAATTGAAATACAATTTGATTTAAAATGAAAAAGTTATCAAAAACTAAATTTCTGATAACTTAACAATTACTTGCTTAATACTTCTATGAAAACTATGTTCAAATTGTTTATCTCAATCGATCCATAGAACGAACTAATCTTTCATCTTTTCTAATAAAGCGCACAGCAAGTGAATTGAATACTAATGCAATGGCAGGCAAGAAAAGGCCATAATTATAGGCTCCTTGAATGCCAGGTAATAAATCACCCTCTGCTTGTGTAGCCCAATAAGCTGATAGTCCCAATGCAGTACCGATTAAAAGAGAGTTAAGAGTGGAAAGCATGATTTGGCGCATTCTCTTTTTGTACATTCCTATGGAAATAAAAGCTACGCAAACGGACAATAGCCCTAAAATACCAGGAATTACATAAGGCATAAATTCATTTTTCACCCCTTCTTCAGGAGAAGTGACAGTTTCAAGGTAAAAAGCAGTTAAAGTATAAGAGGCGCCCGAGTTGGTATCCACTTTTTGCCATAAAGGGGCAAATAAAAATACCAACATAGCTAATCCTACAATTAATAAAAATATGGTTTGAATTCTTTGAATCATCGAAAAGTGCTTTTTGTATTTTGCAAATATAGGGTAAAAATCAGTTTCATTAAATGAGAAGAGAGATAAAAATGGTTTAAGAAATTAATAATTGATATTTTTTTGAAGACTGGATTTATATTCTGATTAGAAGACAATTATTAATTGCATTCTTAATAAAGCTTTCATGGTACGTTTGTATTTATTATTTTTGTACGTATAATTTAAAAGTTATGGATACAAAGTTGACCTTAAAACTCGATCAGGAAGTAATAGCAAGGGCGAAAAAATATGCTGCTGAGAAGAAAATAAGTCTTTCACGGATGGTGGAGTATTACCTAAAATCATTAACTGTAGAAGAAAACAATGATGATTTTGAAATTTCTCCATTTGTTAAGAGTATAAGCACTGGAAAAAGTATACCAGCTGATGTGGATTACAAAAGGAATATTCAGATTATTTAATCGAGAAATATAAATGAAGGACAAGCTTTTTATTGATACTAATGTAATGTTAGATTTTCTTGGTGAAAGATATCCTTTTTATGATTCCGTAGCAAGACTTTCAACATTAGCTGATTTAGGACAGTTGACAATGGTAGTTTCACCAATCTCTTTTGCTACGGTAAATGATTTACTTTCAAAATATGAATCGCCCCAAGTTGCTAAGGATAAGCTAAGAAAATTTAAAATTTTAAGTGAAGTATGTAAATTGGATGAACATACAATTGAAAAAGGATTAAACTCATCATTTAAAGATTTTGAAGATTCGCTTCAATATTTTAGTGCAATTAACTCTAGGTGTAATATTATAATTACCAGGAATGGAAAGGATTTCAAAGAGTCTTTAATTCCAGTCATGACTGCTGAAGAATATTTAAATAGTATTAGAAATAAATAAAATCAAAGTGGTTTCAATTTTATATTGCGCTTAATACCATTTTCTAATTCTCATCTCTAATGTAACTTCTGTTACCATCCTATCCGTTGAAAGTCCGTTACTTAGCATTGTGATTCAAAAAAAAGAGATAAATGAAAGATTCAAATAGAACAATAATTGACGTAAGGTCAGAAGGAGAATTTGCAATGGGACATGCACAAGATGCACTCAATATCCCTTTAAATGAAGTAGAAGCTAGAGCTGAAGAAATTGCGAAAATAGAGGGAGAAATTATTTTGTGCTGCGCTTCAGGAAACAGAAGTGGAATGGCACAACAAATTTTACAATCAAAAGGAATTGATTGCCATAATGGAGGTTCTTGGTTTGCAGCAGAAAATTATGCTTTAGCCCTATGAGTTTCTTAAGAAAATTATTCGGTTTAGGTCCAGCAGTTGACTTGAAAGCAGTAGCAGCAGAAGGGGCTATCATTTTAGATGTGAGAACGAAGGGAGAATTCCAAGGCGGGCATATTAAAAATGCGATGAACATTCCTGTGGAAAGCTTAGATTCAAATCTATCTAAATTGAAAAATAAAGATAAAGCTATCATCACTTGCTGTGCTTCAGGAATGAGGAGTGGTCGTGCCAAAGGTATTTTGAAGGCTAAAGGCTATGAAAAAGTATATAATGGCGGAGCTTGGACTTCCTTGAATAGAAAATTAGCATGATAAAAACTATTTTACATACTTCTTGGAGTTTCATGCGCTGGCTCAGATTAGCTATAGGACTTTACCTCCTTTTTGTAGGGATAACAGAGTCAGAAATATTTGCAGGAAGCGTAGGAGCACTTTTTAGTATTTTAGCTTTGCTTAACCAAGGTTGTGGAGGAGGAAGTTGCTCCAGCGGAAACTGCGATATTCCGAAAAAATAAAATCAAAAGAGAGCCGGTTAATGCCGGCTTTTTTTAATTTTAGTATTTCAAGTTTACTTAAAATACAATGCAAAGATTTTATATAATACTTCTATTAATCCATTTATTTTCCTGTTCATCATCTGAAGAGAAAAAATCCTATTGGCTGAAATATGCTGGAGGAAGAGATATAATGATGCGAGAGCAAGATTTTTCTGCTAAAATTGATTTAGACAGCCTTAAAAATCAAAAAGGATTAATGGCTGTAGGGCCAATTGAAAATCTGAAAGGTGAGATTACAATTTTTGATGGAGTGGTTTATACCAGCACTATGCGAAATGACGAAGCGCTTTACAGAAAAGATTCTGTGGTGAAAGCAGTTTTTCTAGCTTATGGAAATGCTGATGAATATAAGAAAGTGGAAGTAAAAGAATCAGTAAAAGGGCTTAAAAACATTGAAAACTTCATTCGAGAACAAGCAATTGAAAATAGTTTAGATCTTGAAGAGTCCTTTCCTTTTTATATGGAAGCTCAGGTTGAAAATTTGGATTATCATATCATATTTACAGAAGGGGATGGTATGCATGGACATCAAGCTCATCAAAAAGCAAAAAGAAAATTTAAAATCAATAATGCAAATGTGAAAATTGTGGGGGTTTGGGCTAATAGCCAAGAAGAAGGTATTTATACTCATAATGGCAGTCGGACCCATCTTCATTTTATAAACAAGGAAACCTTAGCCTCAGGTCATATTGATGATGTTCAATTATTAAAAGGAAGTAGGATTTTTATACCTCAAAATTAATTAAAAAAAATAGACTGGATATAGCATTAGCAATCTGGCAAATAATAAATAAAATATGAAAGATTTTTGGAATGAAAGATATGCGAAGAAGGAATTTATTTATGGTACTGAACCCAATGAATTTCTTCGTGAAGAATTAGAAAAATTACCCGCAGGTAAAATTATTTTGCCCTGCGATGGAGAAGGTAGAAATGCTGTTTTTGCTGCCAAATTAGGATGGGAGGTAAATGCTTTTGATTATAGCGCTTCTGCTAAAGAAAAAGCCTTTGCTTTGGCTAGACAAGAAGGCGTTAGTCCTCATTATGAAGTAGCCGATATTCATGAAAAGGAGTTTAAAGAAAATTCAGCAGATGTGGTAGCACTCATTTATGCTCATTTCCCTGCTGAATTAAGAAAAATTGCTCATCAGAAAGCAATTAAATGGTTGAAGCCTGGTGGAAAGCTTGTTTTAGAAGCCTTTAATCCAAAGCAACTTCCTAATGATTCAGGTGGACCGAAAAACATAGAAATGCTTTATACGGAAGATATCTTAAGAGAAGATTTTAAAGAATTGAAAATCGAAAAATTGGAAAGTTTGGAAACAAATTTATCGGAAGGTAATTTTCATAAGGGGAAAGCTGATATCATTAGACTAATAGCAATTAAGCCATGATTTTAATTAAGTATTAGAATAAATACTTAGCTATATATTGATTTTACCTATAGGATAATATATAAAATCGACATAATCGAATGTTTAAACATCTGATTATTCTGTTATTTTTGTTTTGAGATTTAATTTTTTAAACGACACATATATGAAAAGACTTAGTAAAATATTAATGATTTTCGCAATTGGCATGATTTTTACGGCCTGCGGAAAGGATGAAACAAAAACAGCTGAGGCTGATGGTTATTCAGGAGCCACGAAAAAAAGTAGCTCTGTAATGAAAGCTAGTCAGTTAAAAGAGTGGTGGCCTAATCGTTTAGATCTAAGCCTTTTGAGACAAAACTCTGAATTGTCAAATCCTCTAAATGAAGATTTTGATTACAAGGAAGCTTTCAGAAGTTTGGATTATGAAGCACTTAAGGCAGATATCGCTAAAACCTTAAAAGAATCTAAAGAATGGTGGCCAGCTGATTTTGGTCATTACGGTCCGTTTATGATACGTATGGCATGGCACAGTGCAGGTACATATCGCTCTGGAGATGGAAGAGGTGGTTCTCGTTCTGGTCAGCAGCGGTTTGCTCCCATCAATAGCTGGCCTGATAATGCTAATTTGGACAAGGCAAGAAGGTTATTGTGGCCAATTAAGCAAAAATATGGAAACAAAATTTCTTGGGCAGATCTTATGATTTTAACTGGAAATGTTGCATTGGAAGACATGGGCTTTAAAACTATTGGTTTTGCAGGTGGAAGAGAAGACGTCTACGAACCAGAATTAGATGTGTATTGGGGAGCGGAAGAAAAGTGGTTGAGTGATGAAAAGCGCTATTCTGGAGATAGAGAATTAGAAGATCCATTAGCTGCAGTTCAAATGGGATTAATTTATGTGAATCCTGAAGGCCCAAATGGAAATCCTGATCCAGTTTTAGCTGCTCATGACATCAGAGAAACTTTTGGCAGAATGGGTATGAATGACTATGAAACGGTTGCTTTAATTGCAGGTGGTCATACTTTAGGTAAAACCCATGGTGCTGGTGATGCTTCTAACGTGGGTGCTGAACCAGAAGGCGCTGGAATGGAAGAGCAAGGTTTAGGCTGGAAGAGTTCTTATAAATCAGGTAAAGGAAAAGATGCGATTACTTCTGGTTTAGAAGTAACCTGGACTTCCACTCCTGCAAAATGGAGCCATGATTACTTAACATTCCTTTTTAAATACGATTGGGAATTAACCAAAAGTCCAGCTGGAGCTCATCAATGGGTGGCTAAGGATGCCGAGAAAGTTATACCTCATGCTTTTGATAAGGACACAAAACTTCCTCCATACATGTTAACTACTGATTTGTCATTAAAATATGATTCGGCTTACGCTAAAATTTCTCGTAAATTTTTAGAGAACCCAGAATTATTTAATGATGCTTTTGCAAAAGCATGGTTTAAACTTACTCATAGAGACATGGGGCCAAAAACTACATATTTGGGTCCTGAAGCACCAAAAGAAGACTTCATCTGGCAAGATCCAATTCCTGCAGTTGATCATCCTTTAGTTAATAATAACGACATTGCTAAGCTTAAAACACAGATTTTAAATTCAGATTTGACAATTAGCGAATTGGTATCAACTGCTTGGGCTTCGGCATCTACTTATAGAAATTCTGATAGAAGAGGAGGGGCAAATGGCGCACATATTCAATTAGCTCCTATGAAAGATTGGGAAGTAAACAACCCTGCGCAATTGCAAAAAGTATTGAAAGCTTATCAAGATATTCAAGCAGACTTTCATAAAACTTCCGGAAATAGAAAAATTTCAATGGCGGATATGATTGTTTTAGGTGGTGCTGCTGCAGTAGAACAAGCAACTCAAAATGCTGGCTACAGCGTGAAAGTACCTTTTACTCCTGGCAGAATGGATGCTAAGCAAGAAGATGTAGATGTTGCTTCCATGAATTTATTAGAGCCAATGGCTGATGGATTCAGAAACTATCTTAAAACAAGATATTCAATATCTACTGAAGAATTATTAGTGGATAAAGCACAGTTATTAACTTTAACTCCACCTGAAATGACAGTTTTAATAGGAGGGATGAGAGCATTAGGTGCTAATTATGATGGCTCTGAGCACGGTGTTTTTTCTGATAATAATGATCAATTAACCAATGAATTTTTTGTAAATCTCTTGGATATGGGAACTGTTTGGGAACCTACGGATGATACGAAAGAACAGTTTATTGGTAAAGATAGAAGTTCAGGAGAGCAAAAATATACAGCTACTAGAGCAGATTTAGTTTTTGGTTCTCATTCTGAATTAAGAGCTTTAGCAGAAGTTTATGCACAAGCAGATTCCAAAGAAATGTTCGTGAAAGATTTCGTAGCTGCATGGGACAAAGTCATGAACACTGCTAAAAACATCGTTCTCTATACTACAGAGCGGGGAAAGCAGGGTCTCGAGAGGTATTTTGACACCACGGGGTGGGATATTCAGGTGGTAAAGACTGGCGACACTGTAAAAATCGGTGAAAAGACGCTCATATTTTTAGAAACTCCGATGCTTCACTGGCCGGACAGTATGATGACATATATACCGGAAGATCGGCTCTTGATTTCTCAGGATGCCTTCGGTCAGCACATGGCACAGGCGGTGCTCTTTGACGATCTCA
>QNXU01000016.1 GCA_003973485.1 Bacteroidota bacterium
CAATATTTCCCTAACGAACGTTTGTTTATTATATTTGGGAAATGATTACAAAGACTAAACTTAATAGAAAACAGCAAATAATTGAAAAAGCTACTCAACTTTTTCAAAAACAAGGTTATGCTGCAACTAGTATGCGTGATTTAGCGAGTTATATTGGAATTGAAGCGGCAAGTCTATATTCTCATATAAAATCAAAAGAAGAAATACTTCAAACCATTTGTTTTCAAATGGCTAATGACTTTTTTCAGTCATTAGAGCAAATAGAACTTGAAAAATTAAGTGCAGACGAAAAATTAAAGAGAGCTGTTAAATCTCATGTTATAGTTTTAACAAAAGATAGTGCCGCTAGTGCCGTATTCTTCTCCGAATGGAGGCACTTAAGTGAACCCTATTTAAAGGACTTTTTATCAATGCGTAATAATTATGAGAACAAGTTCATTCAAATATTAATAGACGGTTATAAAGAAGGAGTTTTCAAAAAGATGGATGCAAAATTTACTGTTTTAGCACTACTTTCTTCCATCAATTGGATGCCATCATGGTATAAACCTGAAGGAAAATTAAGCCCTGAAGAAATAGCTAAAAATGTAACAGATGTTTTCATTAACGGACTTAAAATAAGATCTTAAATAGAGCCTATTAGGCAATAACATGAGTAATTGTAATCCCGATAACTATCGGGACTGATAATCAGTAATAAATGACAATTTTTTGTGTGTTTTTAATTTAGAAATTATAAAAAAATAAAATTATGTACGGAGGCGGACAAGTATTTGAATCTTCATCAGTTAACAATGAATTATTGAAGGATGAAGACCCACAAAAATTAGCAGAATTTGAAGCTCGCATTGCAAGAGGTGAAAAAATAGAACCTAATGATTGGATGCCAAAGCTATATAGAAAGCAACTAATCAGAATGATAGAGCAGCATGCTCACTCTGAAATCATTGGGGCTCTTCCTGAAGGAACTTGGATAACAAGAGCTCCTGGCTTCAAAAGAAAATTAGCCTTAATGGCAAAAGTTCAGGACGAAGTTGGTCATGCTCAACTGCTTTATGGTGCTGCTGAAACTCTAGGCAAAAACCGTGAGCAAATGATTGAAGATCTCATTACTGGAAAATCTAAATATTCGAATATCTTCAACTACCCTACTTTCACTTGGGCAGATTCATGTTTCATTTCTTGGTTAGTGGATGCTGGAGCTATCGTAAACCAATTAGCTAATGCAAGAGGTAGTTATGGGCCATATTGCCGTGCTTTAGACAGAATTTGCGCTGAAGAATCCTTCCACTTAAAATATGGTCATCATTGTGTTATTCACTTAGCTACAGGAACTCCAAAGCAAAGAGAAATGATGCAGGAAGCTGTAAATAGATGGTGGGCTCCTATGATGCATTTCTTTGGTCCTTCTGATAAAATGTCAACCCATACGCAGATTTTGACTAAATGGAAGGTTAAAATGGCAACGAATGACGAATGCCGTCAGCAGTTCTTGGATATGTATGTTCCAAAAATCTGGGAGCTAGGATTAACAATTCCTGATGAGAACTTGAAAAAGAATTCCGAAACTGGTGAATGGGAGTTTACTGAACCAGATTGGGAAGAATTCAAAAGAGTAATTAATGGTGATGGTCCTTGTAATAAGGAACGTTTGGCAGTTAGAAGAACAGCAGAAGAAAGAGGTGCATGGGTTAGAAGAGCATTGACTGCTAAAACGAAAGGCGAAGAATACGTGGCACCTTTGGCTTAATTACGAATTAGAAATTGGTTAATTACGACTAGTTCAATGATTGATCAACTGCTAATTATAAATCTTTAATTACTAATTATTAATTAAAAAAATGTCTGATTTTTTAAACTCACTAGATCCTCGGATCAACAGATTAAATATACCTGCTGAATTTGGTACTACTTTCCCTTCGAAGGAAAACAAAGACCAATTTGTGACTTTTGAAGTATTTGTTCAACCCAAGGAAAACAAACCTTATCAGCATGAGGGAATAGTTCACGCACCTACTATCGACATGGCATTTTTATTTGCCAAAGAGCAATTCAGCCGTAGAGGAATGAGCTGTTCTGGAGTATGGGTAGTAAATACAAATAACATCAAAGTATCACCCATTACGGAGAATAATGAAGATATTTATGATTTCATTCATGAAGAAATAATGGAAGGAGTTGAAAAAGGTGATTCTGAGAAATATGAAATTTTTCACTTACTGAAAAGAGGAAAGCAACATTCTCATGTAGGCAGTTTAGAAGCCACATGCTATGAGGAAGCACTTTTTAAAGCTAAAAAGCAATTCCAAGAAGAAAAATCAGTCCTAAATATCTGGGTAGCAAAAACTGAAGATTTCTTAAAAATTGAAGGAGATGAATTCGCTGATATATGGGAAACACTTCCTGAGAAAAAATATCGTGATGCCATGGATTACAAGGCAACTGATAAAATCAAAAAATTTAAAGCAGAACAAAACGCATAAGCCATGACAGAAGAAGCACTAAAAGATTTATTATATAAAATAGCAGATGATTTACTGATCTTAGGTCACAGAAATTCTGAGTGGACTGGAGTTGGGCCTTTATTGGAAGAAGATATTGCATTCTCTTCCATGGCTCAAGATAAAGTAGGACAAAGTTTAGCGTTTTATAATTTACTACATGAATTAGGCGAGCAAGATCCTGATACTGTAGCATTCACAAGAAATGCGGATCAGTTCCATAATAGTCAGTTTGTTGAATTGCCAATTGGTGAATATGATTTTAGTTTAATCAGACATTTTTTGTTTGACCATGCGGACTACATCAGATTTAGCATGTTGGCAGAATGCCCAATTGAAGAGGTAGCACAAGTAGCTAAAAAACTGAAAGGAGAAATCAAATATCATGTAATGCATGCCAATACATGGATTAAACAATTGGCTACTGCAAATGAAGAAGCTCATGACAGACTACAAAATAGCTTAAATGAAGCTTTACCTTATGCCTTAGGTATGTTTGAACCTTCAAAATTCGAAAATGAAATTATAGAAGCTGGTGTTTATCCTGGAGAAAAAGCTATAGAAGAGCAATGGAAAGAAAATATTGTAATAGTATTCGAACAAGCTGGTCTAAAATTACCTGATTGGGATACTGTCAAACCTGTTTATGGTGGAAGATATGGAAAGCATACAGAACATCTTCAACCATTGGTAGAAGAGATGAGTGAAGTATTTAGAGTTGATCCAACAGCGGATTGGTAATCAATTGGATAATTGATAAAGCTGGAATTTGAATTTAAGATTATTTAAGAAATGACATTAACTGAGGATAAAATAATAGAGTTGTTGAAAGAGGTGAAAGATCCAGAAATTCCTGTTATTTCATTAGTAGATTTAGGGGTGATAACGGGAATAGAAATCAATCAAGATCATGTTACCGTCAATATGACCCCTACTTTCATAGGTTGCCCAGCTATGGATTATATGAAGCAAGATGTGGTGGACGTGCTCAATAATAATGGAATTGAAAACCACACTGTCAATCTTAACCTAAAAACTACTTGGAGTTCTGATTTAATTTCGGATGAAGGCAAAAGAGCGCTCAAAAAATTCGGATTGGCTCCTCCCCCAGTTCATAATAATATAATTGAAGATTTAGATATCATAGAACATGCGGAATGTCCAAACTGTGATAGTACCAATACTACTTTAAAATCACCTTTTGGCCCTACGCTTTGCCGATCTCTGCATCATTGTAATAATTGCGGTGAGGCTTTTGAGAGTTTTAAGCCTATTTAAGAATTAACTTATAAAACAACCCTGAGAGAATTAATAATGCATTAGGAGCCCCCTAATATGCTTGAATCTCTATGAATGTGATTGTACACACTCGGAATGTTCTAATATTATAAAATACAAAGCTTCCCATCCCTTTCTGGGCTATTAAATTTATCCTTCAATTATATCAAATAAAAAAGCCATTCACAGTTTTGCGAATGGCTTTCAATAATGAGCCTCCTGTCGGGATCGAACCAACGACCTACTGATTACAAGTCAGTTGCTCTACCATCTGAGCTAAGGAGGCTTAATGTAATTTTAGAACGAATTCTTATCGCTTTTTCAGTTTTTAACCTTTTGTTATCCCTGAATGCGGATGCAAATATAAAGGCTGTTTTTATTAATCCAAACCCATTTTCAGAAAAATATTAAAGAATTTTTCAATCGATGGAACGAACTATTCGTAACTGCTTCTTTAACAGAGAGATTTCCTTTTCTGCATCCTCAATTTTTTCTTCAAATTCTTTTTTTAATTTATCGGCAGTCTTTGAAGAAGCGAAAAACTCCATATTATTTTTCCAAGTCACAATATCATTTTGCAAATCTCCAATTTTTTTTCTGATAGAATTTTCTTTCTGATTTAATTTTCTATCCGAATTTGGCCCTGCCATTATTTTAGTCAACTGAGCCATCAATTTCACTTTCTCTTTTTGCTCTTCGTCTAGAACATCTTCTGACTTCTCAATAAAGTTTTGAATAGCATTAGAAAAATCTTCTTTTACTTTTTGAATTGCTTCCTTAGGCACAAACCCTATCTTGCCATAAGCTTGCTCATAAGCTTCTAATTGATCTAAATCACCTGGACTTAAACTATTGATTTGAGCAATAATATCTTCTTTGGCTTTTAAGTTCTCTTCAAACTCTTTTTGAGCATCTTTAGAGCCTGCCCTTTTGTTTTCAAAGAACTTGTCACAAGCCGCTTTAAATTCCTTGTAAATACTCTCTCTGAATTTCTCAGGCACAGGACCAACTTCTTTCCATTGACGCTGCAAACCTTTTAATTGATCTGCGGTCTTATTCCATTCTGTGCTTTCAGATAATTCTTTTGCCTGTTCTACAAATTCCTGCTTTTTCTTTAAATTCTCTTCGCGCATGCTATCTAATCGCTTAAAGAATTCATGTTTATTGGCAAAGAATTGTTTAAAATTCCCCCAGAAACTTTTATTGATTTCCTTGGCATTTTCCTTTGGAACCTGTCCTGTGGCTTCCCATTCTTTCTGGATTGCTAATATTTCTTTTGTCTTAGCATTCCACTCTTTTATTCTATCGGAATCAAAATCCAGAAATGGTTTAAGTTTTTCAATGATTTGCTCCTTCTTTTCAAGATTTTCTGTTTGAATTTCTTTTAAATTCTTTACAAACTCTTTGCGCTTTTCATAAATAGCATCAGAAGCTACTTTAAATCGTTGCCATAAAGGTTCCTGTTCTTCTTTTGGTACAGGCCCTATATGCTTATATTCTTCATGTAAATCATTTAAATGCTTTATAGCATAAGGTACATCCTCTGATTGTGCTAATTCCTCAGCTTTTACACAAAGTTCAGTTTTGGCCTCTAGATTTTTCTTTCTATCTAATTCTTTTAATTCGAATAAAATACTTCTCTGGTCATAATAACGATCTAAAAGTGCATTATAATTTGCCCAAAGCGTTTTGGATTGATTGCCTGGGACTGGCCCAACCGATTTCCATTCTTTTTGAATTTCTTTGATTACATTAAGGCTTGTGATAGTTTCTTCACCATCTACCAAATCACGTAATCTATCCAATATATCTAATTTAGTTTTAAGGTTGTCGTCCTTTTGATGTTCAAGTTCCTTGTAGTGTTTTTTTCGTCTATCTCTATATAACTGATAATTCGCTTCAAAACGCTCATTAAGCTCATCATGCTTCATGGCAAAATCAGCCTCTTCTCCCCCATCTTCTAAAAATTTATTTAAAGCTTCCTTTTTCTCGGCTTCATAAATTTCATCATAAACTGGTTTTAATTCATTGATAATTCGATCAGCCTTCTTGAAATTATCACTTTTGGAAATTTCTTTAATTGCTTCCACCAACTGTTCTTTACTGAACTCAGAATAATCAGGCAATTCTTCATGCTCATCCTCATGATCTTCTTGATCTTCCTCTTGAACAGATTCATCATTAGATTCCTCAGATTCATTATCCTCTAATGAAACTTCATCTTTTTGCTGGCTTTCTTTTGGTTCTGAGCCAGTCTCTTCTATTTGATTTTCTGATGTGGATTCCACATTACCCTTCTCTTTATCCAATTCAGATTTATTTTCCTGTGGATCTTCAGAAGTACCTTTTTCGTCTATCATAATAATTTAACTTTCTATAATACGGTACAATATTAATTAAAAATTGTGAAAAGTTTCAATCAATTCAGATTAGGGTCAGATGGGTAATTAGCATAAATCTTAAATCTACCTCCCATTTTTTCCAAAATACTTTTCCATAGTGTTTCTGGGGGACTATTGAATATATAAGAAGGATGTACTCCACGAGCAATAATCCAACTATTATGATCAATTTCCTCTTGTAATTGATTTTCAGACCAGCCGCTATATCCTACAAAAAAACGTGACTTTTCATTACTAAGCTCCCCCTTTTGCATCAAATCTTGTAATATTTCGAAATCACCTCCCCAATATAAGCCCTCGGTTATTTTTTGACCTCCTTCTTTTAATTCATCTATATTATGAATAAAATGTAATGTGTTCTGCTGTACAGGTCCTCCCACAAACAACTCTGCTTCAAAACTTCCAATTTGTTGCAACACTTCATCGACTTTTAAAATGGATAATTTATTTAATACGAAACCAAAAGAGCCTTCTTCATTATGCTCACATAACAAAATCACTGTCCTGTCAAAGTTTTGATCAGGCAAGAAAGGTTCCGAGAGTAATAAATCTCCTTTTTGAGGTTGTTCGATATTTTTAAATTCAAAAAACTCCATTTAATGAAGAGCTGCTTTTAAAGGCAAGGATTTAAGAATTTCTGCTTCTGCCTCGCTCATTTCATCTAATCTATTATATACTTCTTTTTTATCAAAATAATGAAGCGCCATATCTACAAATATTTCACCATGCTTTGCTTCTGAAGCCCATAATCTATGATAAAATTTACGCAAATCTCCTTCTGGCAATGCTTCATATACCATCCTAAATCTTTCTGCACCTCTTGTCTCCACTAATGAAGCTAATAATAAACGGTCCATAAATCTTTCTTCCCTTCCCGAACGGCAAGTTTTTATTAAATCATCCACATAATAATCCTTTTCAATTTTATGAGGAAGTTTTATTCCTTTTGATTGCATAATTGCATAAACATCACGAAAATGTTCTAACTCTTCAACTGCAGTATCAATCAATTCTGGTATAATTTCTATCCGGTCTGGAAATTTCGCTACGAAACTCATAGCCATTCCAGAAGCTTTTCGCTCACAATTGGCATGATCTTGTAAAAAACTATCAAAATCAGCCATTACGGTATCTATCCATTCTTGACTACTGTCAGCTTTTAAATCTATTCGTAATTTCATTCAGAAATTTATTTTACTATTTATCATCCAATAATTGGAAACAATTTGAAACAATAATAAATTTAAAATCCTTAAGCCGCTAATAATTTAAAGAGAAATCTCGAAAAAAAATATGCAACAATCCATAGCTGATATCCGAAAAGAATATTCTGCACTTAGTTTAAAAGCCTCAGAAGTAGATGCCAACCCTGTAGATCAATTTTTAACTTGGTTTGATATGGCGTTGAATGCCGAGATTATGGAACCTAATGCCATGACCTTATCTACTATTGAAGAAAATAAACCAACCTCAAGAATTGTTTTATTGAAGGGAGTTGAAAATGAGCAGTTTGTATTTTACACTAACTATAATAGCTCAAAAGGAAAGCAGATGGCCATTTCACCCTATGTATCATTGAATTTTTTCTGGCCTGAATTGGAACGACAAGTACGAATTGAAGGTATAGTTAAAAAAGTTGATGCAGACACTAGTGATGCTTATTTCAAAAGTAGACCAAGAGGAAGTCAAATTGGTGCATGGGTTTCGCCTCAAAGTGAAAGTATTGAAAGTAGAGAAATACTAGAGAAAAGATTAGAAGAAATTGAACTTAAATTTAAAGATAAAGAAGTAGAAAGACCGCCACATTGGGGTGGATATTCTGTAAAACCCACTATTGTTGAATTTTGGCAAGGCAGACCCAGCCGATTACATGATAGAATTCGCTATACTTTTTCAGAATCTAAGAATTGGAAGATTGAAAGATTAGCTCCCTAATGTCGAATTTGTACTTTGAGCGATATGCTTACCCAAACCGATTTATACAAAAGCCAATTAAAAAAAACACTTTTGTATGTGTGGTGATTCCTGTTTATAAAGAGGAAAATTTAATTTCAACTCTAAAATCCTTGGTTAAATGTTCAGATACAAAACACCCAATTGAAGTATTATTGGTCGTCAACCACCCTGAAAATGCTGACAATAAGGTTAAAACTCAAAGCTTAAAAACCATTGAGGAGGTTGAAAAATTTATTAATCAAACCCTATCAAAATTAGTTTTTCATATCATAAAAGCTTTTGATTTACCAGCAAAAAAGGCCGGAGTGGGTTTAGCCAGAAAAATTGGAATGGATGAAGCCGCTTTTAGGCTGAATTCCATTAATCAAGATGGGGTTATTCTTTGTTTTGATGCCGATAGTCAGTGTCAGCCGAATTATCTACAAGAAATAGAAAAACATTTTTTTAACAACCCTAATTGTAATGGTGCTTCTATTCATTACGAGCACCCCTTATTTTTTGAAAATGGAGATATAAATGAAGCCATTATTCTATATGAATTACACCTAAGATATTATATCCAAGCATTGAATTATACTGGATATCCGTATGCCTTTCACACGATAGGTTCGAGTATGGCTGTTCGTTCTTCAGTCTACCAAAAACAAGGCGGAATGAACCAGCGAAAAGCTGGAGAGGATTTTTACTTTCTACATAAAATAATCCCTTTAGGAGATTTTCATAATATCACTAGCACAAAAGTGATTCCCTCTGCTAGAATTTCTGATAGAGTTCCTTTTGGAACAGGAAGAGCCATGCAAGAACATCAAAATCAAACCAAAGACTTAAAATTAAGCTACGATTTTGAAAGCTTTAAGCAGATAAAAGCATTTTTAAGGGAAATAGATAGCCAAAATTTTTTAGAGAATACTCCAGCAGTAGTGATGCAATTTTTAAAATCCACCAATTTATTAGAAGAGTTAGAAAAAATTAAATCGCAATCTAAAAATGAGGAACATTTTAAAGCCCGATTTTTTGAATGGTTTAATGGGTTTAAGATATTAAAATTGGTTCATTATCTGAGGGATAATTACTTTCCTGAAAAGGAACTAGTCAATCAGTCCGGTGAATTATTGAAAGAGATTGGTTTGCATAAAAGCAAAGAACGAACTGTTTTGGAAATGCTTGAGACTTATAGGGATTTGGATGCTGAGGCTTAATAGATAATTGAAACTTTGTTTCAATTGGGATAAATCCCTTTCTTAAAAGGGATGAAGATTTTTTCTAACTTGGAAGCCACATAAATAGTTTCACCGATATGATCAATTAACCTATTTAAAAGATTAGGCTAATAGACAGTCAATTTCAACAATCAATATACACTAATTAAAAACTAAAATAAGCACAGAGTTTTTACGGTCTGACGGTTTCTTTGATCTAGCACAATCAGGATCGAATAATACGTAGAAAATAATTAGAGCTTCAATATTAGCTTTTCATACCGTCTGACCGGTATTCTAGCAAACCATCACTAGCGATTAGACGGTTGGAACCGTCAAACCACAGCACTAAAAATTCTTAATTATAGATTCGTAATTAATAATTAAATCAAGCCATTTAAATCTTTCACACCTAAATATCTTTCCACCGTAAAGCCTTCAGCGTAATCAACACCTACTATTTGGCCAAATTCCATTGCTCTAGCTTCGATCATTTTCATAAATCTAGGGCTCGAAATATAGGTTTCAGGCTCGTCAGAACCTTGTTTGTAGAACTGAGAATCAAAAGCTTTTATGGATTTCATTTTCTTTTCCCACTGCTCACTAACATCCACAACAAAATCAGGAGTGATAGGCCAACTCTGAATATAATGATAAACTTTATTCGGTCGGTAAGCTGCCTGAGTATTACCTTGGTCATCTGTAGTTTCAAATTTCTTTAATCCAGCTAAAAAAACGGATTCCGAAATTAATTCAGAAGCTCTACCATGATCAGGATGACGATCAGAAATAGCATTTGCTAAAATAATATCTGGTTGATATTGTCTTATTTTCTTTACAATTTCTGTTTGATGGGCTAAATCATTTTTAAAGAAAACATCATCAAAACCTAAATTTTCTCTAACTTTTAAACCTAAAATATCTGCACTTGTGGCAGCTTCATCTAATCGTTGTTCAGGAGTTCCTCGGGTTCCCATTTCCCCCTTTGTTAGATCAATTATACCAACCAACTCTCCCATTTCTGCATGTTTGGCTAATGTACCAGAACAAGCCAGTTCCACATCATCTGGATGGGCTGCAAAAGCTAAAATATTTAATTTCATTTAATATAAATCTACTACTTGATAAACATCCACAGCAAGCTATTTACACTTACATAAGATGTATTAACATTAAAAATCATCTAAAAAAGGAGAGTAAAAAAACTCTCCTATACTATTTTAAGCCTCTTCAGCCATTTCTTCTTCTAACTCATCTTCTTTTTCAGCTAAAAATCTTTCTGCATCTAAAGCTGCCATACAACCTGTTCCTGCCGCTGTAACAGCCTGACGATATATGAAATCTTGTGCATCACCTGAGGCAAAAACACCTTCAACCTTTGTTTTAGTGCTATCAGGTTTCGTGATTATATACCCTGCTTCATTTAAATCTAAGAAATCTTTAAAGATTTCAGTATTTGGTTTATGACCAATTGCCACAAAGAAGCCAGTTGCTTTAATTTCTGTTTTCTCGCCAGTAACATTATTCACAACCCTAACTCCTTCAACTGCATCTTTACCTAAAACTTCCTCAGTTTCAGTATTCCACAGAATCTCTATATTTTTGGCTTTTTCTACACGTCTTTGCATGATTTTAGAAGCTCTCATTTCATCTCTCCTAACAATCATGGTTACCTTATTACATATATTAGATAAGTAAGTAGCTTCTTCAGCTGCAGTATCACCAGCTCCTACCACTACTACATCTTGTCCTTTATAAAAGAATCCATCACAAACGGCACAAGCAGAAACGCCCATTCCATTTAATCTTTGCTCAGATTCAAGCCCTAACCATTTAGCTGAAGCTCCAGTGGAAATAATTACAGCATTAGCCGTAATCTCATGCTTATCATCTATAATAACTTTATGAGGATATCCACTAAAATCCACTTTTGTAGCCAAACCAAATCTCACATCAGTACCAAATCTTTCGGCTTGTTTTTGAAAATCTACCATCATTTGTGGCCCATTAATTCCATCTGGATATCCTGGGTAATTTTCCACATCATTGGTAATGGTCAATTGTCCGCCTGGTTGCCCTCCTTGGTACATCACTGGCTTTAACCCAGCTCTAGCAGCATAAATAGCTGCAGTATATCCTGCGGGTCCTGAACCTATAATTAAAACATTTACTTTTTCTTCTGTCATAACGCTCAATAATTTCTTGATTAATGTTACGGTCTTCTGCTAAAACAGATGTGAATTTAATTAATAAAATAAAAAAAGGTCTCCTTAAAGACCTTTTATG
>QNXU01000018.1 GCA_003973485.1 Bacteroidota bacterium
TAAGAACGAATTGGTTCTGCAATCAAATCATTCATTCCGGATTTAATCCAATCAAAATTGGAAGTTGTCAACCCACTGATTAAGGTAGCAATATTTCCCATTTGCGTTATCACATCCGACAAAGACATCTCCTTTTTTAAAATTTTCTTTGAATCAGCGGTTTTAACTTCAATTTGCGGATGAGCCACTACTATTTGCAAATCTTTGGGAAAGGGAATATTCAAAATCTCCAAAGGATGGTAACTTTTAATGATACAAAAACCACCCATTAAAGAAGCCGCTACATTATCCGCATGGGCTTTTCCTGATGTGGCTTTTTCTCCTAACATCGCAAATTCCACTAATTCAAGTGGCGTAAAAACTTGATCCAATAATTCATTGAGTGCAAAAGCAGTAGCAGCAGCTGTACAGCCACTGGAACCTAATCCGCTGCCTGGTTTTACTGTTTTTTGAATTTTAATACTTAAGCCTTGTCTTCTTCCTAGACTATTGAGCATAGCATTGGCTACAATTCCTGCAATATTTTCATCTGGACTTAAGGGTAAATCGGGATAATCAGGAATGGGATCAATAATAATTTCTTCGGAATCCAAAAATTCCATATCTAAATGCTCACCTACTCCTTCCAAAGCCAGTCCTAGGATATCATATCCAGGACCGACATTGGCTATAGTGGCAGGGGCAAATACTTTTATCTTTTTCATTTTTTATCTTTTGATCAAATTCCGGTCTGACTATCGTCTGACCTATTCAGTTTAAATGATGGTCTGCTTTTAACTTTTCCAAAGTTCTAAACTTTGGAAAAGATCGGTACGAGCTGGGAAGCTCGCGCTTGTGCTACTCTCTATTCCATATATCGGTCAGATGCGTAATGCGTCAGACCGATGTAGCTAATTTTGTATTGTCAATTGTCAATTGTCTATAGTCAACTGTCTTAGAGTGCATTCACTATCCGTATTATATCTCCGAAAATACCCGATGCCGTTACTGCGGCACCGGCTCCAGCTCCTTTAATCACCAATGGTTGTTCGGGATATCTCTTCGTATTGAATAAAACGATATTATCCTTTCCTTCCAGATTGTATAAGGGACTATCAGAAGCAATTTTCTCCAGACCCGCATTTGCTTTACCGTTTTCGAAAGTCGCTACATATTTTAATTTTTTGCCTTCTGAATTGGCTTCTTCTACCAAATTGTTGAAATGAGCTTCTTCTTGGGCTATAGATTCAAAGAATTGCTCAACATTTTCAGCTTGCATGCATTTTTCAGGAATGAAAGGAATGGTCTCAATATCATCCAATTCAATTTCAAATCTGCTTTCCCTTAACAGAATTAAAATTTTCCTTTTTACATCTACTCCGCTTAAATCTATTCTCGGATCAGGCTCTGTATAACCTTCTACTTGTGCTTGTTTTACTACATCTGCAAAGGAATCTCCTTCGCCATTATAATTATTGAAAATAAAATTCAAGCTACCAGACAATACCGCCTGAATTCCTAAAATTTCATCACCACTTTTAATTAAATCATCTAGCGTATTTATAACAGGCAAGCCTGCTCCCACATTGGTTTCAAATCGGAAATGACTTCTATATTTTAAAGCTAAATTCTTAAGCTTTTTATAGTCTTCATATTTTCCAGTACAAGCAATTTTATTAGGTGTTACAACTGAAATACTGCTAGCTAAAACATCTGCATAAGTATTAGCGACCACTTCATGCGCGGTATTATCAATGAAAATACTGTTTCTTAGATTTAACTCTTTCATTTCATCTAAAAACCCATCCAAATTCATTTCCTTTCCCTGCTCCATTAAAGTATCCACGGCATTTTCAAAAGGAATACCATCTAAGTCAAAAAGCATTTTGCGAGAATTAGCAATTCCACTAATTCTCAAATCTATTTGGTTATGCTCTTTTAGATATTCTACTTGTTGGTTTAATTGATTAATCAAAGTCTTTCCCACATTTCCAGTCCCCACAATAAATAAATTCACCCTTTTCAAATCGGACAAGAAGAAGCTTTCATGCAAAGTATTCAGTGCTTTTTTGATTTGTCCTTTTTCAATAACGGCAGAAATATTCTTCTCTGAAGAACCTTGAGCTATGGCTTTGATATTTATTCCATTTTGACCTAAAACGCTAAACATTTTACCACTCAAGCCAATTTGATTTTTCATTTGCGAACTTACCAAAGCCACTATTGCTAAATCGGTTTCAACAAACAGGGGATTAAGCATTTTCTCTCGGAATTCTAAAGCAAAAGCATTTTCAATTGCTAATTTTGCTATTTCAACATCTTCTAAATCAATTGCTACACAAATACTATGTTCGGAAGAAGCCTGAGTAATGAGGATTACACTTACTTTAGCTTGTGCCAAGGCATCAAATAATCGGTACGAGAAATATGGGATTCCCACCATACTGCTTCCAGATAAATTAAAAAGGGCTATGTTTTCAATGCAAGATATTCCTTTTATAGACTGAGATTCAGGTTCCGAGAATTTAAAAATTTTTGTACCTTCTGATTCTGGTTCAAATGTATTTTTAATATAAATCGGAATACCTTTTTTATAAACTGGATGGACTGATGGCGGATACAAAACTTTAGCACCAAAATGAGTCAGTTCCATGGCTTCCTCATAGTTAATTTCAGGAATAGCATAAGCCTGTTTTACATATTTTGGGTTAGCAGTCATCATACCACTAACATCCGTCCAAATTTCTAGCTCAGGTGCATCTAAAGCAGCAGCTATCAATGCAGCAGTATAATCAGAGCCTCCTCTTCCTAAAGTGGTGCTGTTACCATACGAATCTTTACTTAAAAAGCCAGGGCAAACTAAAACATCTCCTTCTTGATCCTGAAAATGACTTATGATTTTCTCCTCGGTTGTAGCCATATCCACATTAGCCTTTCCAAACGCACTATCTGTTAAAATAAACTCTTGAGGGTTGACTAATTTACTATTTAACCCCTCTTGTAGAAAAAATTCATTAATGATAAGAGCCGACAAAACTTCGCCTGAACCTAGTATTCTATCTAAGGTTTTAATGGATAACTCTTGAATTAAAAAAACTCCTTTCAGAATTTCTTCTATTTCATTAAGCAATAGCCGAACCTTACCCATTAATGCACTTTGGCTTTTAGCACCTAATAAACTTTGGACTGTTTCAAGATGACGATTGATTAAATTATCTAATTCAATTTTAAATTGTTCATCTCCTTTTTCTGCTAAGTTACTGCAATCTTGTAATTGATTGGTTACACCTCCAAAAGCAGAGGCAATGACAACTACTCGGCTATTATTAGACTTTTCGGTCACTATGGCTTTTACTTTCTTTATATTTTCGGGGCTTCCTAGGGAAGTACCTCCAAATTTTAATACTTTCATAGTTTTTTGTTTTTGATTGATGTTTGCTTGATACATCTTTTCCAAAGTTCTAAACTTTGGAAAAGATAAAACGAGCACAAGCTAGGAAGCTTGCGCTAGCTTTTTTAGATACCGTCTAATTCGCAATTAAAATGGCAATCGATTTATCGGTCAGACGGTTCTAACCGTCAGACCGTGAGCACCAATAAGGAAGCTCACGGTTAATATATTTAATTTAAGCTATACATAATATTGACTCCTTTTTTAATCTCTTGTCTTAATTGAGTGACATATATTTTCTTTTTTAAGTCCTGAAAGGACGTCATATTCTAACACAGGGTAACGCCCTGTGTTGAAGTCAAAACAGCTCCAGAGCCCTGAAAGGGCGACATATTACGCCCTTTCAGCGCTTTTATATGTCATCTATTTTTTTGTAGGGCTTCACCCTACTTTAAAATATATCAGCCCTTCGGGCCTAAAAACATATCGTTCTGACGGTTTCAACCGTCAGAACGATGTTAGGCAGATCATTTTAGCCGGTCTGACTATCGTCTGACCTACTTGTATCAATTGATTAGAATTTATGGCAAAATATGCCTTATGGCGATATGAAAATATTAACCCCGCAATGGGGTTGTAATAGTAGAGGTAGTAATGGTAAAAGAAGCCGTAATCATCCCATTATGCAATTGAGCAATTGCATTTGCTTGGAATTGATATGTTTGTTTTCTTGACTTCATTTTGAGTTTGATAAAACAAGCTTATTGATTTAAAATGAATAATCAAAATTTGAAATTGAAAATTCACAAAAAAACCCTGAAAAGCAAAGCCAATCAGGGTTTTGAAAAAGATACTATTCTAATTAAACACCTTGTCCATTATAATTGGTTTCTCCTCTATTATCCATTAAGTAACGTATTTCTACATCACCTAAAATAGGGCTGCTTAAGTTTTGAACAAAATGACCTTTATCATAAGTAAGTGTCACTATAGTTAAAACAATAGCTTCTCCCTCAGTAGGATTTAAAGTTAATGAACTAGCATCGGATGACCATGTTCCCACAGTCAAGACACCATTTCCATCTTCCAGTACAAAATTGCCATCTCTTTCAATAACAAGTCTTTCGATTAAGTCTCCATTATCTACCTGACCCTGAACGTAATACTCAGCAACTTCCCAGGTTCCAACTACTCGTTGGCTTGAAGATGGCTCTACAGGTTCAGCACAGGAGATAGCCAGTGTGGCTATCCCTATGAACATCATATAATTTAATAATCTCTTCATGATTCTTATTTTTTAATGATTCTTACATTTTGAGTTAAACCGTTATGACGGATTTGAACATTGTAAATACCTTCTTGAAGGTTCGCAACATCCATAGCATGTTTAGCCTCAAAGCTTGATTTCTCAAAGCTTGATTGCAACATGATTTGTCCTGTCATTGAAGTTATAATTACTTCATGTTTACCCATATACTGGCTATTTACATTTAAAGTAACATCAGACAGAGTAGGGTTCGGATAAGAAGTAACTTGCATATCCATTCCATCTCTGTTAGCTAATACTTTACCTGCAATGTCAGCAGAGCTAGCTGTTACTATACAACCTGTAGCATATTCTATTTCAACGCTATATTCAGCTGCATCCGTAATGGTAATGCTGTTTGATGTAGCATTTGTTAACAATACACCATCTCTATACCATCTTACAGTAGCATTTCCATTATAGTTAGCAATCAACTGAGCACCCTGCACTTCTAAAGTTACATTATTAGGAGTAGCTGAGAACGTTCTAGTTTCAGGGAAAGAAACCGTACATCCACTTCCATCAGCATAAGTAGCTTGTAAGTAGAAAGTAGTAGTTTCAGTCAGTACATCAGAGGTAATGTAGGTAGAACCAGAACCATTACCCGTTACAGCTAAACCAGAAGGCTCATCTGTTGCTGCATTGATTAATTGATAACTAACATTGTTTGCTACATTATTAGGGAATCCAGCATTTGTTAAAACAAAGGTTACAGGTCCTTCACCACAAGAGTTATCAAATACCGAAGCATTTGGAACTCCTGGAAGCGTTCTACTATTAACAGTTATGCTATTAGATGCAGGACTTAAACAAGATACCGCACCGTCAGGAGAAACATTTCCAACTTGCAACGTATAGGTACCAGATTGTGTCACTTCAATAGTATTATTCGTGGTAATGGCACCAGAACCAGTAACTCCATTCCATTGATAATAGTTGAAACCTTCCGGTCCTTCTAAGACAACAGATCCTTGACCATCACAGAAAGTAAGATCACCTGTAGCTGTAATTACTGGTGCATCTTGTGGTGCTTCCAATACATTGAAAGTTACTTCAGGAGTTGTGAATGTACACTGACCTGCTGTTACCTCTGCATAATATGCACCCGATACATTGATATTAATTGAACCATTAGTATTGGTGTTAGCTGCATACTCAGCTCCATCTTGGAACCATTTGATATTTGCATTTGCTCCAACAGCACCTGTTACATTTATTGTAGTACCATTGTTATCACATATATCATACACTTGACCTGCTTCAGCTTGACCGAATCCAGCAATATTGATGAATACATCATCGTCAGCAACAGTATTCAAAATAACTGGCTCAGAAGTATTACTTAAATTACAATTGTTTGCTTCTGTCGCATTGGATACTTGTAATTGATAAGTACCAGCAGTTGAAACTGTAATTGTTCTTTGGTTAGCCGAAATTGCTCCACCATTTCTAGTCCACTGATACACAGCAAAACCTGCTGGTCCTTCAAGCACTACTTCGTTATTCTCGTCACAAGAAACTAAATCACCGCTTACAACTGTAATAGCTGGTTGTTCTGGTCTAACAGCTACATTTACTGTAATTGATTCTGTGGTGTATGTGCATGTGCCATCAGTTACTCTGGCGAAATAATCACCAGTTTTACTAAATGTATTTAAAGTAGAAGCTGTAGAAACTGGTGTATTTAAATCATTTCTAAACCACTCAACATTACCAGTGTTTTGCTGCGATCCATTTGAATCATAATAAGATGCCGTAAGTGAAATTGTATTTCCACAAAGATCAACAGCTGTTCCTGCTTCAACTGGTATATTATTGTTGAATAATGTATATTCAGGAATCACGGTTAGATCTCTCTCAATCGTAGATGTAATCGTATTACATGTGGTACCATTAGAGGAAGCAGAAGTAATTTCTAATCCTAATCTTACCTCATTAGTCAATTCACCTAAATTAATCTCATTTTCTCCTACTTCAGGATCATAAGTTAATGGGCTACCAATAGCCTCACCAGTAACAGCATTAATTACCTGATAAGAGAAATAGTTTTGGAAGTCACTAACTGTAACAACCACATCAGAAGGAGAACATAAACGTTGTGTTGTAACTTGGAAATCTGCATCAGTTTTAACTGGAGCAATGATTTCTGTCACATTTTCAGAAGAAGCTCCTCCAAAAGACCCAACATCTTGCCCACTTGGATCAACAATTGTAGCTGTTAAATTGAAGTTTAATTCCTTATTATTTGCACCTTCAGCAATAATATTTGAAGGTAATGCAAAGGAAATATCACCTGAAGCACCAACTGATGTAAAGACATCGTTTAACGCTACATTTGAGCCTGTACCATCAGAATAATTCACTCTTACTCTATCATTATCTCCAAAGGCTCCTCGCACCTCATAAGAAAGAGTAATATCATCTGACAAACAGCTCTCATCAGGAACAGCAGTAATCAATAAAGCTTGTAAATTAATAAACTGATAAGCATTGATATAGTCAAATGGTAATTCTTCTCCAAACATGAAGGAAATATTATCTAATGAGATAAAACCGTTATTGTCCTCCTGTCTCCATCTAAATTTAACACCATTATCCTTCATTGCAGTGGTTACATCATACATAAATCTGTCACCAGACAAAGTAGCTGTTGCATCTGCCTCTGGAAATTGTTGTAATTCAGTATAAGTGGCACCACCATCAGTTGAGAATTCGAAAATTAAATTCTGATTAGCAGTCAAATCCTCTGGAAGTCTATTAAAAGTTAAATCAAAACCAAAGGTTGTTGTGTTCTCTAAATCAGCACTAGAAAATTCCTTTGTAGCAATGGTTCTTCTTCCTGAATTACTAGGAAAATCCACTTGATTAGAAACAGTTTGACCAAGAGTGAAGTTTCCTGGGTAGTCATCCATATTAAAAGTTGGGAAAGAAGTCCCAGCCATGTTCATACTCAAATTCTGAACTCGGAAAGTTCCTGTTGGGTTTTCCATTATCCATCTCAACTTAAAGCCATTTGCATCCAATATAGCTTCTTGTGCATTATTAGTATTGACAAATCTAGGGTAAAATCCATTATTAAAATTACCACTATTTAAGAAAACCCAAGTTTGACCATTGTCAATAGAATATTCAAATCTCACGTTTCTACTACCTGCCATATTACTAAAAGTGTAATCCCAGGTAAAATCATCTACATAAACAAACTCCTCAGGAGAAAATTTACGCGTTTCAATAACTAATGCACCATTATCCATCTCTGACTGAACGTATATACCAGTTAAATTTGAGGTAAAATTATCCAAATCAGATTCCAAATTAGTTAATTCAGAGGTGTTAACTATGGTTCCGACATCTCCTTCAGGAGCTCCTTCAGTTAATCTGACTTTAAAATTACCCACATTAAAATCAAAAATACTGTTTAAATGGGTAGGTAAACTAACTGTTATATCATCTAATCCCTGCTGAGTAGCTAAAATTAAATCACCTTCATTTGTCTCCATAATAAGATTAGCAAATAAATCACCGACAGGTGCATTATTTGTTTCATCATTTTCAAGATTTAAAGAGAAAGTTAACTCTTGACCAGCATAAACATTTTCATTTGGATCAACATCCACACTTAGTTCAACTGCTCTTAAGAAAACATCAAGTGTTGAGTTTCCTGGTTGCACTCCACTAACCTCATCACCAACAAGGTAATAAGGCTCACCATCAATCTCTACAGATGCTGCTACTCTTATTTGATAAGTACCATTAGTAACAAAGAATGGCACTTCACCTTGCGCAGTACCCAATTCAGTTACACTAGAAATCATGAAAGGATTTCCAGTTTCAGGATCGATTACATATTCTCCAGCTCCCCCATCATAAAGATAGAAATCGAAGGTAGTTCCAGCAGGGAATGCATCAACATCTTCTGTAGCAAAACCTTCCGCAAGACCCCAATTGTAATCAAAAGATTCACCGTTGAAAACTGCATCATTTAAATCTGCCTGTGTCCAAGCATATCCATTCAAAGAAGGGTTACCTAAAGTGATACCTTGAATGTTATTTACAGTGTTATATGAAGTTTGTAAAGCATTTATCTCACCCAATATCACCGTAATATTTTCCACAGACCACGTATTATTGCCAGCTCCTAAATTTAACGGCTGCACCCATCGGAAATGAGTAGCATCTGTTAAATACTGTGCAGGAACTTCGACAACATACGGACCAGAATTGTATATTAGACCTACTTCCTGATTCATATCATTAATTGGAATTTCCTGGAAAGTAGCTCCTGCATCAACGGAAACTTGTAATCTTGGCACAATATTCTCATTGCCATTCATATCGAAGTCGCCATCAATGTCGCTATAATTAAATTGAATAAAGGCTGTACTTACTCCGCTTAAATCATAAGCTCTAGTCAATACGCTTCTATTACCTGCCTGGTCAAGAAAGAAATTTTCAGGATCAAAAGCAGGATTATCATCACCTTCCACTACCAAGAAATCTTCCTCTACTTGTACAGGAATATTGTTTCCTTGCTCATAGTTAGTATTGGCATCTGCCTTAATGTAAGGAACCAATTTGATTTGGTTATAAGGATCACCTGCTTCAGTTTCAGTCATTAAAGGTAAAGTACCAGTAATTTCTCCTACTTCAACTGCAGCTGTTTCTCCAATCAATTCAAAATCACCAGTACCTGCATTCTCGATAATTGCCGCAACATAAGTATTAGCAGGGAAAGGTCCTGTCATATTGAAATCAATTGCTATATCTTGGCCAACAACCCAATTTGGATCTAAATCTTCAACAGCCAATGTTGGGAATACAATATCCAAAGTGCCTGTTGCTAAAGCAAATTCTTGAGTATTTGGAACAGTCAATTGAAAAGACTCTAAATCAAATGTATTCTCATTATATCCAAATGCCTCGTCTTCGTTAGAAATCACTCTAAACTGCGTACTTGCCGACCAAACAGAAGTTGGCAATAGCTCATTAAAGAAATAAGAAGCGCCATTGAAAGATAATGTAGCAATATCAATATCGATCCAAGTGCTACCGTCAACAGAAGCTTGTAACAATACTTCAAATTCACCAGTAAAATTACCATCTGTTTGAACATTAGATTGAACCCTAGCGCCATTCAACAACTCATATTCTTCAGAAACTGCACTTCTTACCCCTGAACCTGAAAATGAATTTCCAAATTCATATCCTAAAAGTTCTGGCCATGAAGCTGCTTCAGTTGCATCCGCAAAACTACCTCCGTAATTCTCATTAACTAAATTAGAACTACCTCCAGCAACTAATGGCTGACCAGTGCTTACAGATAACTGATAATTACCTGAATAGTCAATACTATCTGGTAAATTTGCAGTGATAGATCCTGTGAAGGTACTTGCAGTACCAATGGTCACATACTCACCAGAAATATTATCTTCTACTTCAAATAATAAATTAGCTCCTGAACCTGGAGTGCCAGTTAAAGTATAAAATACTTCCACATCACTTCCTGGATAATATACATCGTTTCCTTGAAAACGTACATTTGGTGTCCCAATTATAGAATCAACTTGGAGACTTAAACCAGAAACCTGTAAACTCAAATTATTAGAAGTAACTCCATTAGAAGTTTCTAAATAAATTGGATAAGTACCTGCTCCAACCGCTGGGATCGTAACATCAATAGTCGATCCAACTGAAGCAGAACTTCCTATAGAATATTCATATCCTAAAGCATCGTTTCTGTCAAAAATACCATCAATCTCAGTTCCTGCTGGAAATGCACCATCAAGCACTTCATAATTCAAGGTAATTTGACTACCAGGGAATACTTGTCCGTTCGCTAGTATATCATATACCTCTAAATTTATAATTGGTGAATTGATTTGATTAGATCCATATGAGAAGTAATCAAAAACTCCACCGTTTATTAAATTAGAATTAACATCAATAAAGATGTTTCTAATTGACCAAGAATTTAAATCTTCACCATTATTAGAGAGCTGTCTAAACCTGAATTGAGTTGAAGATGATGCAACACCTGCTGGCCATTCATCTACTTGAAAAGTTTGATAGACGGTAGTCATTTCATTCAGACTTATTCCAGCCAACTCTGTAAAAGTAGATCCGTCAGTGGAATACTCCAATACTATTTCTGTACCATCTGGACTAATAACGTTATTATCTCTTCTTAAGTCAAAAGTAATAACTGCGTTATCAGAATTAAGTGAAAAAGGAAGAGTAGTTACTGATCTTGCTCCATCCTCGAAGAAGCCAATTTCATTTCCAAATGTCTGACCTCCTTCAATAGAAGCAACATCTCCTTCAAAAACGGAACTGATATTCGCTTGCCATCCAGAATAAGTAACTGACCCATCAGTTGTAAATCTAAAGGTAAGTGCTCCTGAAGGATTAGTAGCTTGAACTGATGTAACTGGGTTACATTCATTAAACGCACCAATTAGTGGTGCTGCAGTTGATGTACCATCATATATGTAAAGATAATCCCATGGACATCCCTCTACATCAAAAGGAGTAAAATCAGCTCTTAATTTTGCACTTCCATCATTTGGATAAAAGGTTTGCGTTACATCCTCATTATTAAAATAATTACCAAAACCACCCGGATCTAAAAACAGAGCTGTTTCAACAAACTGTGTTCCCCCACTCATTGTGATAGTAGGTCCTCCACCTGAAACAACTCCATCCCGTAAATTCACACTGAAATTTTGTCCAATCACTGCAGAACTTTCTGCATTATCATAAGCTTTAATAAAGAAATCCCAGTTTTGGTTATACTCTACATTTAAAGGAATACTACCGGTTATTCTTATTTCACCAGGATTTGAAGTGTCTAATGTTTGTCCATCCAATTGATAAACAGTTGATTCCACAGCATCAGTAAAATAGGCTACATATTGGTAATCAGCAGGCTGGAAACCATTATAGTT
>QNXU01000017.1 GCA_003973485.1 Bacteroidota bacterium
GAAAAGCAATAATTTGATAAATCGTACCCAAATATTACCCTTGAGTTGGGCATGATTTAGATTGGCAATAAAGTAATTAGCCGACAGCCCTATCAATGCCAAAAAAGAAATGAGTCCTAAAGGAATCTCTTTCGGAAGCTGAAGACCAGCGTAGGACGCCGGGATGCTAAAGATAGTAGCTAAAACTATCGCCACAAATATCGAACTGGTCAACAAATGAGCTGTTCCTTGAATCTTGATGGATAATTTTTGGCTGGATTGCCATAGGGGGCTGAGTAGAAGTTTGGCCGTTTCGGCTCCGCCTTTCATCCAGCGGTATTGTTGAGATTTTAGGCCATGGATTTCAGCCGGAAGCTCAGCAGGAGCACCTACGTCGGCAAAATAATGAATAGTCCAGCCTTTGAGCTGTGCCCGATAGCTTAAGTCCAAATCTTCTGTTAAGGTATCAGCTGACCACCCTCCTGCATCTATTATAGTTTCCTTACGCCAAACACCACCAGTTCCATTAAAATTAATAAAAGAACCAGCCGTATTTCTACCGACTTGTTCTACTGTGAAATGCGCATCCAGACCGAAAGCTTGCAATCGGGTCAAGAGCGAGTAATCCTTATTGACATGACCCCATCTAGTTTGCACTACTCCTACTTTTTCATTTTGGAAATGAGGAATAGTAGCTTTCAAAAAGTGCGCTTGGGGAAGAAAATCAGCATCAAAAATAGCGATGAATTCAGCATCCGTTATTTCCATACCATATTTCAAGGCTCCTGCTTTAAAATCGACTCTTTCAGGTCTTCTAATAAGCTGAATATTTTTACCTTTTGATTGCCAATACTGTGTTTTGGCTTCCAATATTTCAGTAGTTTCATCTGTAGAATCATCCAATAATTGAATCTCAAGCAACTCATTTGGATAATCCAACTTACAGACTGCATCTACTAATCTATTCACCACATATTTTTCATTAAAAATGGGTAATTGTACACAAACCTTAGGGAAATCACTTTTCATTTCGGGTGTTTGCACCACACTCTTTTTCTGCTTTTTCTTCGCTTTTAAATAATGAAAAGTAAGATGCAACTGTCCTAAACTAAAAAAGAATATGAACAATAAGCTGAGTCCGTAAAGTAAAATAATAAGCCACTCCCAAGTCATGCTCATAAATATTTAAAAATGGTGTATAAAATTTTATATCCTGCCATAACCGTTCCGTAAACTGTACCTGAAACTTTAGATTTCCCGATTCGGTTCCTATAAGCCATTGGCACTTCCGTGCATTTCATTTTCATTTTGGCTGCTTTCACTTGCATCTCAACAGTCCAACCAAAAGTTTTATCCTGCATATTCATCTCCATCAGCTTATCCCAACGGATTGCTCTGAATGGACCTAAATCAGTAAATCGATAACCATAAAAAAGCAAAATCAATCTTGTAGCTAACCAATTCCCAAAAACCTGTGGAAAGGTCATGCTGCCTCCTTCTCTTTCTCCTAAAGCCCTTGAGCCAATTACCATATCCATCTTTTCTTCCAAAATTGGCTTAACCAATTCTGGTAATTGTTCAGGATAATCAGAATAATCTGCATCTAAAAAAACAATTATATCAGGTTTATCTGCTTTGGATTTCACATATTCAATTCCCTTCAAACAAGCATTTCCATATCCCTTGATGGGTTGATCCAATACTAATGCCCCTTCTTGCTCAGCAGCTTCACGAGTTTTGTCGGTAGAATTATTATTAACCACCACAATTTCCTTCACCCAGTCTTTGGGAATCGCTTTTACTACCTTACCAACGGCATT
Source organism: Bacteroidota bacterium (assembly GCA_003973485.1). GTDB lineage: Bacteria > Bacteroidota > Bacteroidia > Cytophagales > Cyclobacteriaceae > Marivirga. Next base: position 1,800 of record QNXU01000017.1, read on the forward strand.
CTCTTCATTAAATGCAGGAATGATAACAGTTATTATTGAATCCATTTGCTTTTATAAACTGCAAAAGTACGAATTCGCTACTTTTTATATGTCACAGTATAGACAAAATTCATAATTATCCTGATTCTACCATTATTTTAATGGATTATCCCTATCGCCAGCTGGTGACGGCTACTGTCTTTGGCATCGAATAACTAGTTGCTCTAAATATTATAATTCAACCTTTCATAGGCAATAAGCCCCCGAGGCGCCAATAGTTTCCACCTGCCAGAGGCAGGCGAAAGAGTGATTTTGTAAGTTTTAATTAAAATTAATGGACAATCTCCCATATCTCAAAATGACGAATCGCATAAAAAACAGTAAATATGTCAGCCCTAACTCTTGAACAGTGTCAATATGTCTTGATTGAGTAAACATTTTCTTTTGGAACAAGTTTTGATGTTGATACATCGATTATTAAAATTCAAAGTCATGAATTTACTTAAGAATAAAGACGTATTAAGAAGCTTATTATTTCAAGGTGACCAGTTAAATACTTTAGCTGGAGGAGTAGCTAAAATAGATTTCAATATAGAAAACCAAAAAGATGGTTTTTTGATAGTAGTAAACGCCCCTAGTATTGAGGCTGAGCAACTTAAGGTGATTTCAGACCAAAACTCTTTACAAGTATTTGCTACCATCAATCATCCTGCAGAGAATCATGGAGTCATGATTCCATTATTTTATAGAAAGGTGCAATTACCCATTTTTGCCAATACAGATGAAGTTGAAGCTGTGCATCACGATAATAGATTGGAAATATTTGTTCCAATAGGCAAAAATAGCGCAAGCAGCAAGAAAGAAATTAATATCAAACAAATATAAACCTGCGTGTAGATAAGCTTATCTGCATTGAATTACTTGAAAAATCGAAATCCTCTTCCTGAATCCGAAGAGGATTTTTTTATGCTAATTCCACAGAACAAAACCTTGCGGATTTGCCCAGCTTAAATCATTCTTGCTTGATTTTATTGAACAGGTTGAATTAAAAGAAACCCACAAGGTTTAATCGGCTACATTCCATCATAATAGAATTGAAATGAACGGAATTAGAAGTACATAACTGATAAGTTTAAATCTTCTAATTGCACCATTAATAGCTTGAATAAAAACCTTGCGGGTTTTACTTTACTTAAATCATTTTCAATTGATCAAACAAAACCAATCAGACAATTACATGAGATTTTAAATCTAAAGAAACCCGCAAGGTTTAATCAGACTAGAATTTTTAAAGTGATTTAATACATTAACTATCAAGTCAAAATCCGATAATTCAAATCAGGGATTCTATTCAGCCCTTCTATCAGTTCATTGCTAGGATTTACTTTATATTTTCTGGATTTAGTTTCTACTTTATAGCCATTAATTTTATCCTGCAATTCCAATTTCACTTCGCACTCTCCTTTAAAAGTTTGGCATAAATTATCCAGCTCTACTATTAAATCTTCTGTGATGGCATTTAAATCCAGCATAATTGCCAAGCTTTTGGTTCTTTTGTCTCTTAGTTCTGAAAGTAGTTCTACTTTACTAATTTTGAACTCCAACGCTTGGTCGCCCCATGGCTTTTTACCTACTCTTCCTGAAATAAAAATGAACCAACCATTTTCATAGAATTGCTTATTGGCCAAATAATCATCTCCAAACATGAAGAAAGTGAAAGAACCTCCATAGTCTTCCAATGTTAATGTTCCGAATGGCTTTCCTGTTTTGGTTTGCCGGTGAGCAACGGAAGTTACAATTCCCCCAACTTTTATTTCATTCTTTGAAGCGAGACTTTCCAAATCATTTAATTCAGAAACTTGAGTATTACAAAAGCTTTCCATCTCAAATCTATATTCATCCAAGGGATGACCTGAAATAAAAAGCCCAACTACTTCCTTTTCAATATTTAACTTCTCTAGCTCAGAATAAGGTTCCATCTCAGCAACTCTCGGTGGCGGAATGGCTACTCCTCCTTCTCCTCCAAATAATGAAGTTTGCGCACTATCTTTCTCATGCTGCAACTTTTGAGCATATTTTATGATCTTTTCAATCAAAGTACCCTCTCCATTATCAGAAACCAAAAATTGCTTTCTATGATACTCTTTAAAACAATCAAATCCTCCAGCCATTGCTAAGGATTCAAAAGTCTTTTTATTGACGCTCTTTAAAGGAATTCGCTCGGCAAAATCAAAAATATCTTTATACTGTCCATTAGTTTTTCGCTCCTGGATAATGCTCTCCACAGCGGCAGAACCAGCACCTTTAATAGCAGCCAAACCGAAACGAATTTGACCATTATCATTTACTGTAAAACCTGAATTGGATTCGTTTACATCAGGTCCTAAAACCTCAATGCCAGCACGTTTGCATTCTTCCATAAAGAAAGTCACATCCGTAATTTGGTTCATGTTGTTGCTCAACACGGATGCCATATACTCTGCTGGATAATGAGCTTTTAAATAGGCGGTTTGATAGGCTACCCAAGCATAACAAGTGGAGTGAGATTTGTTAAACGCATAGGCCGCAAAGGCTTCCCAATCTTTCCATACTTTCTCCAGCACATCTTTTGGGTGACCTTTTTCTGCTCCCTGATTAATAAATTTTGGTTTCAGTTCTTCTAGCAGCGCAAAAATTTTCTTACCCATTGCTTTACGTAAGACATCCGCCTCACCTTTAGTAAAGCCAGCCAATTTCTGAGAAAGTAACATCACCTGCTCCTGATAAACTGTAATACCGTAAGTTTCCTTTAGGTATTCTTCCATTTCTGGGAGGTCATAGCTAATTTCCTCTTGGCCATTTTTACGCTTAACGAAATTGGGTATATATTCCAATGGCCCAGGTCTATAAAGCGCATTCATCGCAATCAAATCTGAAAACTCCGTTGGCTTTAATTCGCGTAAATATTTTTGCATCCCAGGAGATTCATATTGGAAAATCCCAACCGTTTCACCCCTTTGGAAAAGCTCATAAGTTTTTTGGTCATCAATAGGAAATGCATCAGGGTCTAATTTTACGCCATGTCTTTCCTCCACAATCCTAACTGCATCTTTGATAAGCGTCAGGGTCTTCAAACCCAGGAAATCCATTTTCAGCAGACCTGCATTTTCCACCACCGCATTATCAAATTGCGTGCAGTACATATCCGAATCCTTAGCCAAAGCAACAGGAACGAACTTTGTAATATCATCAGGAGTGATAATTACCCCACAGGCATGAATACCCGTATTTCTCACTGAGCCTTCTAATACCCTCGCTTGATTAATCACTTTTGCTGAAGCATCATTCGCTTTAGCCAAATTCAATAGTTCTTCTGCTTTGCTGATAGCTTCTCCATTATTTTTCAACTTAGCTGATAACTTCTTTTTATCAGAGGCTAAGTCAAATAAGGCTTTCAATTTGATGTCTGGGACCAATTTGGCAATCCTATCCGCATCCATAAGTGGTAATTCCATTACTCGGGCAGTATCTCTAATAGCTGATTTAGCAGCCATAGTACCATAAGTGGTGATCTGTGCTACTTGATTGGCTCCATATTTTTCAATCACATAATCGATAACTTTTTGTCGCCCATGATCATCAAAATCAATATCAATATCGGGCAAGGAAACCCTATCTGGATTCAAGAAACGCTCAAATAGCAAGTCGTATTTCACTGGATCGATATTGGTAATTCCAATGCAATAGGCTACAGCAGATCCTGCAGCAGACCCCCTTCCAGGCCCCACAGAAACACCCATTTCTCGGGCTGCTGTAGTAAAATCCTGTACGATCAAGAAATAACCTGGATATCCAGTTCTTTCGATGGTTTCCAGTTCAAAATCTAATCGCTCTTTGATTTCATCAGTTATTTCAGGATAACGCTTTTTCGCTCCTTCATAAGTGATGTGGCGCAAATAGGCATTTTCTCCTCTGTTTCCACCATCTTCAGCATCTTTGGGATCCACAAACTCTTTCGGAATATCATATTTAGGCAAAAGTACATCTCGGGCCAATTCAAAACCTTCAATTTTTTCTGCGATTTCAGCTGTGCAGGCAATAGCTTCAGGATAGTCTGCAAACAACTTCTTCATTTCATCTGGAGACTTAATGTAGAATTCGTCATTCGGCAAGCCAAAGCGATATTCTCTTCCTCTTTTCCCTACATATTTTTTAGGCTTTCCTTGCTCACCAGTGGTTTCTCCATCTTTCACACAGAGCAAAATATCTTGTGCTTCTGCATCTTCTTTATTGGTATAATAAGTATTGTTGGCAGCGAAATATTTTACATCATGCTTTTTGGCAAATTTTAATAATACTTCATTTACTTTTTGCTCTTCAGGAATCCCGTGTTGGTTCAATTCTATATAAAAATCATCCCCAAATTGCTCTTTCCACCAAAGGAATGCTTCCTCGGCCTGAGCTTCACCAGCATTCAAAATTAGAAATGGAACTTCTCCCCATAATCCGCTAGTGGTAGCAATAATATTTTCCTTGTATTGAACTAAGGCTTCCCTATCAATTCGAGGCACATAATAAAAGCCCTCAACAAATGCGATAGAAGAAAGCTTAGCTAAATTATGATAACCTGCTTTATTTTTTGCTAAAAGGACAGTTTGAAAGCCGTCATCTTTATTTTTCTTATTAGTCCTATCCTGCGTAAGGAAATACTCACAGCCTACTATCGGCTTAATTCCAGCTTTATTGGCATCACGCACAAAATTATAAGCACCCATCATATTACCATGATCAGTCATCGCAATGGCTGGCATTCCCAATTCTTTTGCTTTATTCACCATAGATGGAATTTCCGTGGTAGATTGCAAAATAGAAAATTGGGTGTGACAGTGCAGATGAACAAAATCAGTATCGCTTAATTCGGATATATCTGCTTTTTTGGCTTGTTTAAGTGCATCAGCAGCCGCTTTTTCTTCATTTTTTGAGCTAGTTGCAAAATTGGCCGCATCCAATTTAGGTGGCTCATAATTTATAGCCTCAATTGGTGTGTCTCCTAATGGTTGTACTGCCTTTTCGGTAATTAAGCCAAAGAAACATTTTGCAGTAGCATCCACATCATAAGCCGCATCATGTGCATCAGCAAAGTCTTGACCGAATAGTTTTTTATGAAGCTCGGTTAAAGTCGGCCATTTATATTGACCACCACGCCCACCAGGGATTTTACAGAAATTTGTCCCAGCATCTTTGGTATCGATTATAGGTTTTTCTGTCAGGACTGCTTCAGAAAACTCTTTTCTTAACATTTCAGCGCCCATAATGGAAATATCAAAGCTGATATTATGCCCGACCACTACATCGGTTTTTTCCAGAATAGTTTTGAAGGCTTCTAAAACCTCAATTAAGGGTTTACCTTCCTTATGAGCTCTTTCAGTAGAAATTCCATGCACTTTTTCGGCATTGTAAGGAATGTCAAAACCTTCTGGTTTAATGATGTGATTTTGTGCATCCAAAAGTTCACCATTGGCTCCATGCAGCTGCCAGGCAATCTGGACACAGCGTGGCCAATTGTCTGCATCACTTAATGGGGCGTTGTAATTTTTTGGTAATCCGGTAGTCTCGGTATCGTAAATTAAATACATAAAATCTTTGCTGAGAAGGTGGTGAATTTCAGAGTTTGAAATTAGTGAAAGGCAGGAAGAATTGGAAGATAAAAAATGAAAATTTGATTTAATGATTTTTTGATATGCTGATGTGCTGATGACAGTGAATCAACTGAAGAAGTTTGATTTGAGATATTCGGTGTTGGAAGATGAGAGTTGGAATAAAAAAAATTGAATATTTGATAAACTATTTTAATGAAAATAATAAAAACAAATACCAAAGTCCTGTAGGGACAACCTTATATAAAGACAGCTTAATTCAAAACAAATCAATCAAAACGAATGGCCTTGATGGGTTTCATTCTAGCAATAAACCAAACGGGCAAAAAGAGCGAAATTAATACCACTATTAAAACCAATAAATTCAATCCGAAAATCATTTTGAAATCCCAAAGGATTGGAACAGCGCTCATATAATAATTCTCTTGATCAAGCGGAATGAGATGAAAGTAATATTGTAATGCAGCTGCTCCAATGGCCACTAAATTTCCCCAAAGCAAACCTTTGAAAGTCAATCTTAAACCACTCATTAGAAAAATGTTTCTTATAAGCTTATTCTTCGCGCCCATAGACTTCAGCATACCAATCATAGGAGTTCTTTCCATAGTGAGTATGAAAATTACCGCCACCATATTGAAGCATGCCACAAATAATATCAATGCTAAAAATAATTGAACATTTTGATTTAGTAATTCCAGCCATTCAAAATATTGCGGATATTTTTTACTGGTTAAGTTCACAAATTGATCTGCCTCCACTTTATCAAAGACGATCGATTCTGCCTGATCTTCATCAATTTCATCATGAATAAAAACTTCAAAGCCGCCTACTTGATCAGAACTCCAATCATTTAATCGTTGAATCATTCTCACATCTCCAATGATCATACGCTCATCAAAATCTTCAAGCCCTGTTTCGTAAATACCTACAATTTCTAATTGACGATAACGCAGTGGATTTTGCACGAAATACATGATGACTTTCTCAGCTAATTCCAGCCTAAGTAATTGAGCTAACGCTTTACTGATTATAATTTCAGTACTGTAATCTTCAGAATTTACATTAGGAAATCGTCCATTTATTAAATTAGAAGCAAAATTTGCAGTATCATAATCTGAACCTATTCCTTTAATCACCACTCCTTCAACAGCCTCCTCGGTTTTCAATAAGCCTGCTTTATAAGCCACTCCTTGCACATGCTTTATGAAATCTAAATCTTGATGATTCTGGAAAAAATCGGTTTCTGTAGAAATTGGAGACTCATCAAAAGAATTACTAAGCGTATATTTCGTTACCTGCATATGACCTGCAAAGCTGTATACTTTATCTTTGATGGTCTTCTGAAATCCACCTAGAATTAATAGTGCGACTAACATAATAGCCAAACCAATGGCTATACTGCTAATGGCAATTTTATAAATACTGCCAGAAAATTGACCAGTTTTAGAATTAATCGTACGTTTCGCTATAAAATCAGGTAGATTCAAGAATTAACTTTATTTTTGATTTATGATTAGAACTGCAAATTACAATTTCATTGGCAAACTCATTCCGCTTTGCGGTCTATTTTTTATGATTTTAGTAAATGCTTGCGTGGCTCAGCAAAATGCACCAGTTCCCGCTGCATATCAAACTGAAGAATACCTACCCTATTTGCAAGGAAAATCCGTTGGAATGGTAGTGAATCTAACTTCAATTATAGGTCAAACCCATTTGGTAGATACCCTAAGATCTCATGAAATTAAGATTACAAAGGTTTTTGCACCAGAACACGGTTTCAGGGGCGAAGCAGATGCTGGTGCTACCATAAAATCAGGTATGGATGAAAAAACTGGCTTGCCCATAATTTCCCTTTACGGAAAAAATAAAAAACCTAGCAGTGAGCAATTGAAGAATCTGGATGTGGTCATTTTTGATATTCAGGATGTGGGAGCAAGATTTTACACTTACATTAGCACCATGCATTATGTAATGGAAGCTTGTGCTGAAAACAATATTCCACTCATGATTTTAGACCGCCCTAATCCGAATGGAATGTATGTGGATGGTCCTATTTTAGAAATGGAGCATCAGTCTTTTGTAGGCATGCACCCAATTCCGATTCTGCATGGTTTAACTGTAGCTGAATTGGCTCAAATGATTAATGGTGAAAAATGGTTGAAAAATGAAATCCAATGCGAGTTGAAGATTATTAAAAACAAGAACTACAATCATAATGATTCTTATTCACTACCCATAAAACCTTCTCCTAATTTACCTAATGATTTAAGTATTGCATTGTATCCCTCTCTTTGCCTTTTTGAAGGAACCGTAATCAGTGTTGGAAGAGGAACCGAAAAACCTTTTCAGCAAATCGGTCATCCTTTATTAACAGAATTTGAGCATACATTTACTCCTGTCAGTATGCCAGGAAGCAGTGTCCACCCACCTTTTGAAGATGAAAAATGTTATGGGCTTGATTTCGAATCCAAAGATTTTGAAGATGGAATTTCGCTTAAATATTTAATTGAATTTTATAAATCTTTCCCTGAAAAGGATGAATTCTTCAATAGTTTTCTAACCAAATTAGCTGGGACAGAATCTTTACGCCAGCAGATTGAAGCAGGATTTTCGGAAGAAGAAATTAAAATGAGTTGGCAAGCGGGCTTGAAAGAATATAAAGAGTTGAGGGAGAAGTATTTGATTTATGAATAAGAAGGGTGTTGGGTGAGGGAAGTTCAAGGTCAGTACCGCAGGTCAGACAGGAAGTAGAACGGAATGAAAATATTTTTGAAATAAATTGAAATAAAAAGTGTGAAGTCGGAAGCTCGAAGTTCTGTCTAATAGATAGATTCTTTATTTTTGACTCTAGTTTCCAGACTCCAAAACAAAAACCATGACATTAATCATATTACCTCCTTATTAATCTCAGTGCAGCTTCCTTACAATTGTGCCAATTTTGTAAAAAACAATTGGGAAGATGGAAGCTAAAGCAATTCAAAATCAGGAGAGACAAGGGCAGCCCAATGACTGGGTTTCAGCCCGTTCATTTTATTCATGTAAAAACGGAATTTGCAACAGTTGCCTAGCCAAACATGAAGAAAAGGAAAGATTAGCTTTACCCCTCTCAAAATTAAAGGAAAAGGATTTTGAAATTGATTTGGGGAATTTTTTGAAAAGTTTAACGAAATTTGACAAACCCGTTTTGTTTTACCACCCTGATTATCTCATTGAAGAACAAGCCTTAATTAAGTTCACAGGAAATGAAAATTTTGAAAATTCATTTAAAGTCATTAAGCCCTTTTTGCCTAAAACCATAATTCCTGCAACCATCATTTCTCCTTATGCGCTGAGTAAAAGTAATCGCTTAAAAGAGCAAAAATTAGTACTCCTCACTAAGAAATATTTTGAACCTCTAGGTTTTATTAAACTACACCTGCACTCTGTAGCCGATTATCACGAATACGCTGAAAGTGAAAAAGTAGGTTTATTGATGATGCCTTTAAAAGATTTGCCTGATTATGTGCATTATGCAATGCATTCTGATGATATTAAGAATGTAATCCCTGCAATTTTTCAGCCTTGAAAGGTAGTTAATTAATACTTTAACATAACATTATAATTAAAACCGTTTTTTTTTGCATTATATTAATTTATTGATAGATTTGAATTATATAATTAATCAAAGTGAATAGATTGATTAAATATTTTACTAGTTGATATTTTAACCAAACCTATAAAGTGAATTGTACTTATCCCTTCCGGCCAAAGGTCGATATCCCAATTCTACTGCTGCTTTGATTTATTTTTTAGTTTTATTTTAAAATTTAAAATGTAAATTATGAAAATACTTAAAAAACAAGTCGCAACTGCTATCTTATTAGTTGGCGGTGTATTGTCCAGTAGCTATTTATTTTCTCAAAGTGAACCGAAAACCTTGGAACCCGTGGATTATGGTGGTATTTGTTGTGATAATAGTGGAAATGCTTGCTGGCACCCTAATGGAATGATTTTTCTTGGAGCTAAGTGGCAATCTGGCAGCCCGTATTGTAAATAAATAAGCTTCTGCAGTGTAAAAGGCACTGCAGTTTTTTTAAAATAAATAACGAATGAACAGATCTTTTATAATATTAGTAATAGTATTTACTATACTGAACTCTTGTCAACAAGATAATTCTGCTAAAAAAAAGAATTATGAAATTAAAAC
>QNXU01000275.1 GCA_003973485.1 Bacteroidota bacterium
AGTAATCCGTCAGACGGTTCCAACCGTCTGACGGAAAGCTACCTGCAATAATAAAAGCATCCGATTATACTTCTTCTTTATTAAACATTATCCTCACTCTCCAGCTCTTCCACTTATCGTTTGTCCATAAAACACAGCATTCATAAAGAATCGGTTTGTTCCATACCAAAATGCTCGGAAATTAGTATTATCAGTAAATGAAATAACTTTTCCACCGCCAACTCTACTTACTGTTACTGCAGAAGTCCCTTTCAATTTCTCAGCATTTTCTTCCGAAATATATCCATTTAACAAAGGAGACTGTGTATACCTAATAGGATTAGCATATTGATTTTTAGACTTCTCCATAAATAATGTACTATTCCTAAAAATAGGCATTTTCATTTTTTGAAGTCCATAATTTAAGGGATGGCTTAAATCCAGTTCTACTTCAAAAATCGCCCCTCCAATTACCTGAGCACCTCTATTATTACCTAAATCCTCATAAGCTTCATAACCAGTAGTGTCTTGTTTACTCTCCACAAATTTCACTTTTGTCATTTTCTGATCAGAAAGCCATTTCGCTGCAGTATTATAGGCTATAATAGTCCCTCCCTCTTGCGTCCATTGTTGGATTTTATTTTTTTGGCTTCCAATTGTGCCATAACCCCAACCATCTGGCATAATTAAAACATTATATCGATTTAAGTCAGCTCTTCTAAAATCATTTACATCAATTTTAGTGATGGGCATTTCATAATGCTGATCCATTAAAAACCAAATCTCTCCAGCATCATAAGGACTGATTCCATCGCCAATGATCATGGCGATTTTAGGCTGATCAATTGATTCAAAAGAAGGACTTCCCAAGTTAATGCCATTGGTATTACCACTTTTTACAGCATAAATATTCACGCCAGAATTATCAATTGCCTCTTCCAATATCTGATAAATCTGAATAGGCGATTTTTCCTGTTGTTTAACTGGAATTAATACCGAACCAATTGCTAAAGAAGTCCCATCTTTTAAAGAAATTTCTTTGGTATTCACCTTAGTTCTCAAACCTGCTTTTTGAATTTTGTATAAAGCTTTTGGCGCATAGAAATCATGCCATTCCATGATGTAGGCATATTCACTTTTTCCTCCTTTAATAGTTCCTTCTGGTTGATTAGAGGAATCAAATTTCTCTCCTAACAAACTTGAATTAAAATCTTTACTATCTAAGCTTTTATAATCCAAGTTAAATGCCATCCCCATATTAAAAGCTGATACATCATAAAATAAACTATCTTTAAAACTAGTTCTCACATCAAAAATAGCTTTGATTAATCGGCTTTGATATTGATTAGTAGGAATGATGAAGCTTTTATCAGCTTTAAAACCATTAATGCTTTTTGCTAATTGGTATATTTCAATTTCATGTCTGTCAAGCATAGCCGCAAATTGAAAAAGTTTGGATGCATCTTGATCAGAAACCACCCATGCTTTTTCATTTGCATTGGAAGCCATATTTACAGAATTTTTATAAAAATCTCTTTGGAACCCTAGCAACTCTTCTCTCATTTCATAGCCAGCTTGAAGCGTGCTTAATGAAGCCGTAAATTGATTTTTAATAGTAAATGGAAATTCTAAAACACCATTTACACTTTCTTGTGCATGACCTCTCGAGCTAGCCTGCTCGAATAAAATCCCTATTGCACCTTGAACATCAGGAAAGGTCGATCCTTTTCCATAATAGAAATCATCAAAACTTTCTTTGCTATAATAAAGAGAGCCAATCCTATCCAAAAACCTAGCATGATATTCACCAATTTGTCCGGTCAAGTCCTGATTCTTTTGAGGCGTGATCGGATGTGTTCTTTCAGGAATACCTGGCTGGAAAAAGAAAGTACTGTTTGTTCCCATTTCATGATGATCCGTTAAAATGTTCGGTTTCCAGGCATGGAATTGGGCAATTCTATTTCTCGATTCTACTAATTGAGTAGGCAACCAATCTCGGTTCATATCAAACCAATAATGATTGGTTCTGCCACCTGGCCATACCTCATTAAATTCTCTATCATTAGGATCGGTTACTAAATTTTCACTTTTATGCATATTAGCCCAAGTTGCAAATCGGTTCAACCCATCAGGATTGAAGGAAGGATCAAGTAAAACCACTACATTCTTGAGTTTATTTTCAATATCCTGCCCTTGTGCTGCGGCTAAATAATAGGCAGTAAGCATTGAAGCATTACTTCCGCTTGGTTCATTGCCATGAATAGAAAAACCCATCATAATAACCGAAGGCATCTGAGCAATATCCAAACTAGAGGATTTCTCTGGGTTTGTTAATTGCTTATGCTCACTTTTAATTTCATCAATTTTAGCAAGATTATCAGGATGTGTGATAGTTAATAATAATTGAGACCTGTCTTCATAAGTCACTCCCGTTTCTTCAATAGTAATTCTATCCGAAGCCTCTGCTAATGCTTTCATATAATACACCAGCTTATCGTGCGTTACATGCCATTCTCCAACTTGATGTCCAATAACACTTTCAGGAGTTGGAATTGAAGCATCATAAGTGACACTATCGGGTAAAAAATAGCTTAAATCTTTTTGAGCAAATGCAATATTCACCATTAATAAAATGGTTAATACACTTAGTAAATATTTCATATTTTATTAATTATTTTTTTTTAAAATGTTTGCAACAGTTTTAGAATGTCCATCATGAAAAAGTGATTTTTTAAGCTGAATAATTCTCAAAATTCCCATCTCTCTCATAGAAAATTTAAAAATCAATTTACAGAATTATTCCGAGACCACTATTTAAAATTGTTTAAACGGCTATTTTCCTATTTTTATAAATTAAAATTTATTAGAACTTAAAATTAATGTTAACTTAATGTTAATTTTACATAGCTGAATTATAATCAATTATTAATCTTTTAAAGAGGATATAGAATAATTAGGGTTTTAATTTTGCGGAGAATCATAAAAAAATAATTTTAAAAAGATGAAGAAAATTTTACAGAGTTTATGTGGAATAGCGATTTTGCTTGCTTTTGCAACGGGATCGGCTTTTGCGCAGGGTGTAACTACATCAGGACTTTCGGGTGTAGTAAAAGACAAAAAAGGAGAAGAATTGCCTGGCGCAACTGTGCAGGCAGTACACACTCCAACAGGTACAACTTACGGTGCTGTGACTAATGTAGATGGTAGATTCAGAATGCCAAACGTTAGAGTTGGTGGACCATACACAGTAACTGTAACATTTGTGGGGTTTCAAGAATATGTTATTGATGATATTAATCTTTCTTTAGGACAAACACGTAATCTTGAAATTACTTTAGATGACGAATCAACAATTCTTCAGGAAGTAGTTGTGAAATCAAGCAAAGGTCAGGCTATTGACGGAGATAGAACTGGTGCTTCTACCAACTTATCTAATGAGAGAATTGCTTCAATGCCAACGATCAACCGTAGCATTAATGACTTTACTCGTCTTAATCCTCAATCTAATGGAACTAGTTTTGGTGGTGCAGATAATAGATACAACAATTACACTATTGATGGTAACTTATATAACAACAACTTTGGTTTAGGAAGCTCACAATTTGCTGGTGGAAACCCAATTTCCGTAGATGCAATTGAAGAAGTGCAAGTAAACATTGCGCCTTATGACGTAACCCAAAGTGGTTTTACTGGAGCAAGTGTAAACGCGGTAACTAAATCAGGTACTAATAATATTGAAGCCTCTGCTTATACACTTTTCAGAAATCAGAATACTCAAGGTACTACTTTAAATGGAGGCCAGGACGTACCTTTTTCTGAATCTAAGACTCAAATCCATGGTGTAACTTTAGGTTTACCAATCATTAAAGATAAATTATTCTTCTTTGGATCGTTTGAATATGAAGACAATGCTATCCCTGGAGATACCAGAAGAGCAGCAAGACCAGAACAAGGATTATTCCCTGATTTGGAATTGGGTATTGCACGTATGACTGCTGATCAGGCACAATTTGTAAGAGAGCAATTAAGAGATATCTATGGATATGAAACAGGTGCATTTGAAAACTATCCTTTTGAAGACGTAGCTACTCGTATGAATTTCCGTTTAGATTACAATTTGAATCAGCAGAATAAAATCATGGTTCGCTATAACAGTTTTCAGCAAAGAAGAGATGTTGGAATTAACGGAAGTAGTCTTCGATATATCAATGATCTAAGACTTAATAATACTGTTCGTTTTGGAAATGAAGCCTTAACCTTTAGAAATGGTAATTATGGAAGTGAAGAAAATGTACAATCGATTGTAGGGGAATGGACTTCTACCATTAACAACAATATGGCAAACAAATTAAATGTCGGTTATACAAGTTCAGTATCACAAAGATATATACCTGGAGATCAAAACTTCCCAATGTCTGAGATTGTTGAATTTCAAGGTTCTACACCACTTTATTTTGCTTCTTTAGGAACTGAGCTTTTTACAAGAGGAAATTTATTGGATAACAAAACCTTTAATATTACCAATAATTTCAATTATTTCATGGGTAAGCATACTTTTACTGCAGGTGTTAACTTTGAATACATGACATTTGACAACGCCTTCAACCCAATGTGGGATGGATGGTACAGATGGAATTCTTATGATGATTTTGTTGCAGCAGTAATTGACAGAGATCCTAGCGTTCGTCCTGCTGGATTTGCCATAGGATTCACCTACGATGAAAACAATCCATTTGAACTTCCAACTGACAGAACTGAATTTGGTCAAGTTGGACTTTACGTGCAAGATGAGTACCAAGCAACTGAAGATTTGATCTTAACTGCAGGATTGCGTGTAGAATTACCATTCTACCCAATAGACGCTCCAAGAAACCCTAGTGTTGAAGCATTAGGAATTAGTGTTGAAGATCCAAGAAATCCAGGTGAATTTATTGAACCAAGAGTAGATCAGTTCCCATCAGTTAATCCAGTATTTTCTCCACGTTTCGGTTTTAACTGGGATGCATTAGGTGATAAAACTTTACAAGTTCGTGGTGGAACTGGTGTTTTCACAGGTCGTCCAATCTTTGTTCACTTATCTAACCAAATTAATGGTAATGGAGTTACTCGTGGAGGAATTGGTATAGAAGCAGATGAATGGGGTGTTGATGGAAATCCAGAATGGGAAGGCTTCCAAGCAGATATTAATTATTACAGACCTAATCCAGCTGAGCAAGAGCCAGGTGTTTCAAGCGGTCTTTCAATTACCGATCCTGACTTTAAATTACCACAAACATGGAGAAGTAACTTAGCAGCAGATTATGTTTGGAATGGTTTTGTTTTTACTGTAGAAGGTATTTTCTCAAAAGACTACAACACTCCATTTAGTACTAACTTAGCTAGTACACCTACTGGAGATGCTGTTATCATTGGCGGAAATGAATATCCTACCTATACTCAAGAAGAATTGGGAGGTGCAATTGATGAATTATTTTATTTAACAAACATCAATGATAGAACTTATGCTGCTTTAACTTTAGGTATTGAAAAAGACTGGGGTAAAGGCATCTTTACTAGCTTAGCTTACACAAGAAGTCAAGCAAGAGATTTTGGTTTAAGCGGTGGTTCACAAGCAGCTTCCCTATGGCCATCTGATGTTCAGCAAGGTAGAAACAATCCAGAAGAAGGTTTCTCACGCTTTGATCAACCAAACAGAATTGTAGGTTTGATTTCATTTAACACTAAAGGATTAAACGAAACAAACAATACTTCCTTCAACTTATATTACTCTGGTGGTGAACAAGGTAGATTTTCTTATACTTATAGTGGAAACTTAAGTGGTGAAAACAATGGTGTTTCATTAATGTACATCCCTGAAAATTTCGAAGATGCTCAATTAATAGACAGAACAAATGGAGGCGTAGTTACTCAAACTGCTCAAGAACAGTGGGAAATATTGAATAACTATATTGAAAATGATCCATACCTTGACGAAAATAGAGGAACAGTTTCAGAAAGAAATGGAGCAATTTTGCCATGGTTACATCGATTAGATCTTTCCATAACACAAGACATTCATTTAACTAAAGACCCAAGCAAGCATAAACTTCAATTTAGAGCAGACATCTTAAATGTATTAAACATGATGAATGATTCTTGGGGAGTAAGCAGAAGAACAGTTCAAAGAAATTTGATGCAATTTGTTGATACTGATGAAAACGGAAATGGACAATTTACCATCAACCCAATCCAAGGTGAATCTACTTATCCAACAGATGTTACAGTACCAAACTTTGACCTTGGTCAAACTTGGAGTGCTCAATTTGGAGTTAAATACATCTTTTAATTAAAAGCAATAACATTTAAATAATTATTGAAATGAAAAATATATTTAAATATACATCCTTCATCCTAGCAGGGTTATTAATTTTCACCACTGCTTGTATCGATGAAAACTATGATGATAGCTCTGATGTAGGAATTACTGATCAGCAGCTTATCATTAATGTGCTAAATACAGAAAATGAGTCAGGTGAATTAAGTATCTTTCTAGAACTTGTTGAAGAGTATGGATTAATAGGAAACCTTACTAGCAGAAGAACGCAAGATCAATTAACTGTTTTTGCGCCAACTAATGAGGCATTCGAAACTCTAGCAACACAATTAGGATATGAAAGTGCAGAAGATATGTTGGCAGATAATGAAAGTACTTTTCAAGCTGCAATATTAAATGAGTTTGACACAGAAACTAATCTGTTGGAAATCGTAGAAAACCACGTTTCTCCTGCAAATTTACCAATCCAACAGATTGAGGATGGTAGCTTTAGAAAAATTGCAACGCTATCAGGCGTAAATATCCCGGTTAATAGAGAAGGTGGTAATCTAACCATTAATAATGATCCGGATTTAGAAGTGCTAAGGTCAAACTTAGAAGGAAACGGAACGGTACATATTGTTTCACGAGTTTTGATGCCTGTGAAATTTATCGCAGCAGTTTCTTACGACTTTGGTGGTGATTTTGAAACTTGTAATGATAGACTAGCTGCCTGGAGAGTAGAAAATGTAGTACTTGCTGGCGGATCAGGCTGGGAATGTACTGGATTCGGTTTTGAAGGTCAAGGAATTCAGGCGAATGGATTTTCAGGCGGTGCTCAAGAAGTAGATTCTTGGATTATCTCACCTGTATTGGAGTCTAATGACTTAGTTCTTAACACATTGAGATTTAAATATGCATCTAGATTTGATGGTCCTAATCCTGAAATTTGGGTGGTAGCTGAAGAGGATTATGATGCAGAAGCTGCTTTTGATGCTGAAGCTTGGACACAGTTAGAATTTAATTTCCCTGCTCCAGCGAACTCAAACAATGTATTCAGTGACTTAGGAGCTGTAATACCATCAGATTTTCATTCTGGAGCATATAGATTTGCTTTTAGATATTTATCTGGAGACGGTGCTACAAGAGTTACGATAGATAACGTTCAAGTGGGTGAAGAATAAAAATTCTTAACCAAATTTTTTATTAAAATCTAAAAGCCCGAAGTAGTTTTACTTCGGGTTTTTTATTCATTAAGTATAACAATTGACCTAAGAATAAACTCTGAATTATTTCTGGTCAAAATAGTTAGATTACATTTTAAAAGAAGCCAACCTGAAGTACAATTGCCTTTTTGATAAAAAACATAATTAATTGATTGAGAATTAGATCATCATCTAATTTTTAAAATATTTATTAACCTCAATTTTTTGGATTATGTTATTATATCCAATTAACTTTGACTCCTTAAAACTTTATAAATATAGATCCAAATATATTTTTAAGTAGACTTTAAGAATGAGAAAATCAATACCATATATGAAAAATATAATATTACTAATTTACCTAGCCATTTTAAGCACAAATGTACTAGGACAGCCTGACGGATATTACGAAGGGACTGCTGGATTAAATGGTCAAGCCTTAAAATTAAAACTTCACCAAATAATTAATAATCATGAAGTTAGATCCTATAGCGAGTTCCGAGATGTTATTCTTCCAGATCTAGATCAGGATCCTAATAATGCAGAAAACATTATACTTTTCTATAAAAACAGCTCAATTCCTATTGCAAATTTTGCTTCAAACAACGAGCCAGACTTTTGGAATAGAGAGCATACTTGGCCATCTTCTCATGGTTTTAATGATGAAGATACAGCCTACACTGATGTTCACAATTTAAGACCATCAGATGCCACGGTAAATAGCTCAAAAAGCAATAAAGACTTCAATGATGTTGAAAATACTGAAGAAAATGCAGAAGGTGAAGCACCCGACACTTACACAAATGCAGATTTTTGGGATCCGAGAGATGAGATAAAAGGTGATGTAGCTCGAATCTTGTTTTACATGGCCACACGTTACGAAAGTGAATCACTTGACCTTGAATTGGTAGACAGAATCAGTTTTTCAAATGAGCCAGAATTAGGGGTATTATTTACCTTGATTAAATGGCATGAGCAAGATCCTGTTGATGATGCTGAAAGGGAAAGACATGAAGGAGCTTTCGGCTATCAAGGAAATCGAAATCCATTTATTGATCATCCTGAATGGATAAATGAAATTTGGGGTGGAGCAACAACTCCAAATCTGATTTTAAATAAACTTAATTTTAGTGCTGATTTTGGAAATATTGAATTAGGATCAGCATACGAACAACAATATGAAATCAATGCCTATAATTTAACGGATGATATCACAGTAAAAGTGGATGCCCCTTTTTATGTTTCTGCAGATGGTGAAAACTACACTGACAGCATAGGCTTTACTAGTAATAATGAAGTAGAGCAGACATTTACTGTTTACTTAAAATTCGAGCCTAATGCGGAAGACCAAGAAATCACATCAGAAGTATTACACAGTACTGATGGAGATTCAGAAGTTCTTGTTGTTACTGGAAGCGAAGGAGCACTTGAAATATTAAGCATAGCCGAAGCCAGACAATTATCTTTAGGACAAGTGGTAAGTATTTCAGGAGTAGTAATTGATGCTGGTAATAATAGCAGTGACAATAGAGTTATTTATGATGGAAGTGCTGGTATAGTGGTAAGAAGTTTTGACAGCAATAATGAATCTGCAAATCTTCAACAAGGAGATAGTATAACTGTAACGGGTGGCTTGGAAGAATATAATAATCTATTGCAAATAGCTGAATCTCCTATTAATATCACAGTAATTAAACAAGAAGTTAATCTTCCTGAACCAAAGGTAATTAGTATTGCAGAAGTAGGGGAAGAATACGAGTCTCAACTCATTACCATTGAAAATGTAGAATTTATAGAAACAGGAACCTTCATGGGAGGTGGCTCAAGTGGGAATTTCACTATTTCAGACGGTGAAAATGAACTTATTTTTAGAATTGGTTCTAGCAATCATCCTTTAGTAGGAGAAAGTATACCTTCTGAAAAATACAACGTAACTGGTTTTGTAGGTCAGTTTGGAAATGATTATCAACTTTCACCGAGAACCATTGATGACCTGCAAATAGTAGAAGACGAACCTGATTCACCAGAACCACCTCTTGCAAATAATAATTTTAAATCAATAGATGGCTTATTATATCCAAATCCTGCAAAGGATAAAATATTCATTGAAACAGATGAATTAAAAGCTTCAAGCCCTATACAAGCTATAATTTATTCATCAAATGGTAATATCGTTAAAAGATTTAATGATATATCTGCTAATAACAATGTTATTCAAATCAAAAATCTAAACACTGGAATTTATATAATTATGCTTTCAGTAGAAGATCAATATTATATCCAGAAAATAGTTAAACAATAAGAAGCAAATTAATAAAACATATAGGAATCTTTGTATTAAAATACATAGATTCCTATATTCCAATCATCCCCATTTCCTACCGTTAGAGAGAAAGCATTCCAAATCAGTAACCTTATCGCTTTAAGTAAGTTCTAACTATTTGTATGTTTGTACATCCAATTAGCTCTATATTTTTTAAAATTTTATCATGAACAAAATCATCACTAGGATAATAGCCTCTATAGCTGTTTTGGCTATCATAATCTATTTAATATTCCCTAATATTTTTACTTCTGAAGAAAAACCAAAAAAAGAAGCACAAACTACTACGGGAAACAATAAAATTGCTATTGATGCTCAAATTGTTAAATATGAAACTTTTAAAAATGACATTGTACTGACGGGTTCATTACTGGCAAACGAATCAGTTCAATTAGCTAGTGAGATTTCTGGGAAAATCGATAACATCTATTTTAAAGAAGGAGAATTTGTTAAAGAAGGTAAATTATTAGTTCAAACCAATGTTGCAGATTTACAAGCCAACTTGCAAAGATTGCAATATACTGCAAAATTAAATGCGCAAACAGAACAAAGACAAAAGCAATTATTAGAAAAAGAAGCCATCAGTAAAGAAGAATATGATATTGCTTTCACTAATCTTAAAACAACACAAGCAGAAATTGATGCCTTAGAAGCGGAAATTGATAAATCAAGGATAAGGGCTCCTTTTTCAGGTTATATTGGCCTAAGGTATGTGAGTGTAGGAAGCTACATCACGCCAAGTTCGCAAATAGCCTCATTATATAACGTGAACCCTATTAAAATAGAATTTTCTGTACCGAGTCGATATAGCGCTCTAGTAAAAAAAGGGAGTAATATCACCTTCTCTTCGGAAGCTGAAAATGAAGAAAGGGAGGCAAAAGTGTATGCCATTGAACCCCAAATTGATCCGGTTACCCGTACGCTCTCCGCTAGAGCACAAGCACCAAACCCTAATAATACCCTTATTCCAGGACAATTTATAAGAATTAATTTAAGTTTAGAAAACAGAGAAAATGCCATCTTAGTGCCTACTACAGCCATCATGCCCAAAGCGGATGGACATACAGTATTCATTATAAAAGAAGGCAGAGCACATCTTAAGGATGTAGAACTAGGAGCGAGAACAGCCAATCGAGTAGAAATATTGAAAGGAATAGCTCAAGGAGATACTGTAGCAATTGCAGGTGTTCCGCAATTAAAAGACAGAGCGGAAATAGAAATTAAAAAGCTGGAAAAATAATAGCATGGCATCATTATCAGAAGTAAGTATTAAAAGACCAGTTTTAGCCATTGTGCTTTCACTGGTCATATTGATTTTTGGCCTTATTGGATTCAATTTCTTAGGAGTAAGAGAATATCCTTCAGTAGATCCACCAATTATCACAGTAACCACCGATTATGCGGGGGCAAATGCCGATGTAGTCGAGTCGCAAATTACCGAACCCTTAGAAGAAGCCGTAAACGGTATAGCAGGTATCAGAACCATCACTTCCACCAGTGCGGAAGGCAGAAGTAGAATCACCATTGAATTCAATTTAAGTGAAGATTTAGAAGCAGCTGCAAATGATGTTAGGGATAAAGTCTCAGGCGCCAGAAGAAGGCTTCCGGAAGATGCTGAACCCCCTACGGTGAATAAAGCGGATGCCGATTCTGATCCCATTGTTTTCCTTAATATTAGACTTCTATCAATATATCTTTAGCCTCAAACTCTTTTAT
>QNXU01000277.1 GCA_003973485.1 Bacteroidota bacterium
ACAATTTGGGTCTAGAACTTTATATTTCTAATTACTTCAATATCCATTTTATTTTTAGTACAATTGTTCTTTTAAAAAAGTCATTGAACTTTTTTATCACTATTATAACTTAATAGTAGTCAGGTTGATATTAAATTGTATAAAATGAAAAAACTTTTACCCCTTACACTATTACTAATTTTAATATTAATATCCTTCGATATTAAAGCACAAAAATCTAGTTCTTGGGTTTCCATTTCGGTCGATAACACAGAACGAATGATCCCTGTAAAAAAACAAAAGGATTTCAAGCTAAAAGTAGATGAAATAAAATCATATCTAAAACAATCAGGTCAACAATCCAAATTGTCAATCCCCTACCCTAATGGGGACTTTAAAAGTTTCAATTTAAAAGAAAAACAAATTATGGAACCGGCACTTGCTGCCAAATTCCCTAATATTAAAGTTTATGTTGGCAGAAATCCTGAGACCGGTGATAACATTAGAATATCAATTGGTAAAGATGGATTTCATGCCATGGTATTTTCAAAAGAAGGTACATTTTTCATAGACCCAGTTTCAAAATCAGACAATTTGAAACATCAAGTTTATTACAAAAAAGACTTAAATGAAGAATTGATAAATAAAAATTTCTACGAAGAAGGGCCAATAATAGCTGATCAACAAAGATTTGCCGAGGTTAAAAGAAAAGTAGAGTCAGGATTGGTTGAACGTCCTTCGGGAACTGAATTGCGAACATACAGATTAGCTGTGACTACTACAGGTGAATACACCCAATTCCACGGAGGAACAGTTGAGGATGCCATGTCGGCTATTGTAACCACCATGAACAGGGTAAATGGAATATATGAAAGAGATATAGCCGTTACCATGGTTTTGGTAGACAATAATGATCAATTAATTTATACTGATGCTTCCACTGATCCATACACAAATGATGATGCTGGTTCTTTTATTGATGAAGTTCAAGCAGATATCACTACAATAATTGGTAGTGCTAATTTTGATATTGGCCATGGATTTTCAACTGGTGCAGGAGGTCTAGCTTCCTTAGGTTCTGTTTGTATTGACAGCAGAAAAGCAAGTGGAGTAACCGGTCGCACAAATCCAATTGGAGATCCTTATGATGTAGACTATGTCGCTCATGAAATCGGTCATCAATTTGGTGCTCCTCATACTTTTAATGGAGTTATCGGCTCTTGTTCAGGAGGAAATAGAAGTGCTAGTTCTGCCTATGAACCTGGAAGTGGTACCACCATTATGGCTTATGCTGGCATTTGTGGTAGTGACAATATTCAAGAAAATAGTGATGCTTACTTTCATGCGGCTAGTTTAGATTATATGACCGCTTTTTCTCAACAAAATGATGGGAATAACTGTGCGCAAATAAGTAGCACAGGAAATAATTTACCTATTGTTGAAGCAGGTCAAGGAGGATATACTATCCCAATAAATACCCCATTTCAGCTAAATGGAAGCGCAACAGATCCTGATGGTGATGGATTAAATTATACTTGGGAACAGTTTGATCTTGGACCAGCAGGAAGTCCAAACAGCCCAGAAGAGAATGCTCCATTATTTAGATCATTTGAACCTGCTACTGATAGCTTCAGAATTTTCCCTCAATTATCCGATATTTTGAATGGAACCCAAACCTTAGGTGAAATACTTCCTTCTTACGCTCGTGATTTAAATTTCAGATTAACTGTTCGAGATGATCAGCCAATTGGCGCTGTAAATTATGACGACCTTAGTTTAAGTGTGACAGATCAAGCAGGTCCTTTTGTAGTAGAAGAATTTACTGGAAGCTATAATGGTTTGTCAACTGTAACCGTTAATTGGCAAGTGAACAATACGGATATAGCTCCTGTAAATGCAGAATTTGTGGATATTTACGTTTCCACTGATGGGGGTCAAAGTTTTACTGAAAAGGTTGCAGGACAAACTCCAAATGATGGCTCTGAAGTAATCACATTACCAAATGTCAATACAAACTCTGCAAAAATCAAGGTTGCCGCATCCAACAATGTATTTTTCAATATAAGCACTGGCTTATTCTCCATTTCAGAAACCACAGACCCCACTTTTACTATAGCCATTAGCAAGGATTTAGAAAATTACTGTCCAACAGATGAAGTAACTTTTACCATTACAAGCGAATCCATACTAAGTTATAGTGATCCGATTACCCTTAACATTGATGCATTAAATAATTTCACAGCAACTTTTGATTCTCAAACAATTAACCCAGGTGAATCTACTACTCTTAGGCTTAGCAATGATACTCAGGTTTCTGGAACTTATACGATTACAATAAATGCTAATTCTGGAAGCATTGCAAGGTCAGCAGAATTACCATTTACGGTTACCAATAACCCAGAGGCACCAAATATAACATCCCCTATTGATGGCTCATCCGATATATCATTATCTCCAACTATAACTTGGGATGATAATAATATTGAATCAAGCTATAATATAGATTTAGCAACAGATTTAGATTTCATTAATATAGTTGAATCAGGAACCTCCAATATTAAAGAATATACCGTACAAGATTATTTGGTGGGAGCAACCACATATTATTTGAGAATAAATGCTGAAAACAATTGTGGTTTAAGTGATTATGCATCCATTTCATTCACCACAGCAGATATTACATGCATTGATTATACGGCTAACGATCTACCTATTGCCATAAGTGATGGGAGTCCAAGTACTATTCAGTCAACCATCAATATTGCAGAAAGCGGGACTTTAGAAGGAATTCAGCTTACAAACGTATCTGGAACTCACACTTATGTAGGCGATTTAGATTTTAGATTAGTTAGTCCCACTGGAACTGAAGTAGTTTTATTATCAAGTGCCTGCGGAAGTGAAGATAATTTTAATCTCTCATTTAGTGATAATGCAGAAAGTTCAAATATTCCTTGCCCACCAAATGATGGAGGCACTTATCAACCTACCTCTCCATTAAGTACTTTTTTAGGTGAGGAAGTGCAAGGAGAATGGTCATTATATATTGACGACAATGCTAGTCAAGATGGAGGGGAATTACAAAATTGGGGGCTTAGCATCTGTGTTGGAAATTATATGCAGCCAGCAATTATCAATCCTTCTGATTTAAGCGCTGTGGAAGATGATAATAGCAGTGTGATATTAGAATGGACAGATAATGCTGACAATGAAACAGCTTTCGTAATCGAAAGATCTACAGGTTCTAATTCAAATTTTGCTGTATTGGATCAAGTAGAAGCCAATATCTCAACTTATACCGACACTTCAATTGAAGGAGAAACAGTTTATTTCTACCGGGTGAAAGCTATTAATAGTGAAGATGAAAGTGCTTACTCCAATGAAGTAGAAATAGAAACGATGATTAGTTTCCCTGAAGCACCAACAAATTTAGAAGTCACAGTTGTAAATGATTATACTGCGCAATTGACATGGACGGATAATGCCACGAATGAAGAAGCTTATTTGGTTGAACGTTCCACAGGAATAGGAAACTTTGAACAGGTAACTGAATTAGCTTCAGATTCTGAATTCTTTGAGGAAGTTCTTGAAATAAATCAATATACCTATAGAGTCGTGGCCAGAAATAGTAGAGGAAATTCCGATTACTCTAATGAGGTTTCTATAGGAGCAGATGTTTTAAATAATAATAAAGAATTATCTAGAAAGATTATACTTTTTCCAAATCCAGCTTCAGAAACTGTTTATTTGAAAAATGAAAGTAATTTTAAGTTAAATAAAATTCAGATTAGAAACTCCTTGGGGCAATTAATAAAACAAGAAATCATTATTGATAATAATCAGCAAATAGAAATACCAGTTGAATCTTTAGCAAAAGGATTATACTTAATTCATATTACTTCCAGCAATGGAAATACAATCAAGCGGGTGATTATTGAATAATAAATACCTTAAAAACAAAAAAGGGTTGTACTGTTAAATACAACCCTTTTTTATTTGATATTTTTCATTTCAACCGATAGTTTCTACAACCAAATTATGGTTAGTGTAAATACAGATATCGGCTGCAATATGTAAACTTTCTCTTACGATATCTTCAGCAGATAATTTATCACCTGCATGCTTTTTCAAGGCAGTTGCTGCAGATTGTGCATACATACTTCCAGAACCAATAGTAGCTATTTGATTGTCAGGCTCCAACACATCTCCAGTACCTGATATAATTAAAACTTCATCCTTATCCGCTACAATCATCATGGCTTCTAGCTTTCGTAAATAGCGATCTGTTCTCCACTCTTTCGCTAACTCAATGGCAGAACGCTTCATATTTCCTCCAAAAGCATTCAATTTTTCATCAAACTTCTCCAAAAGATTGAAAGCATCTGCTGTAGAACCAGCAAAACCTGTTACGATTTTACCATCCTGCAGTTTTCTAATTTTTTTAACATTACTTTTTGCAACGGTATTTCCCATTGTAGCTTGTCCATCAGCTCCAATGGCTACTTGACCCTTATGTACAACCGCACATACGGTTGTTGATCTTATTTTTGACATATTAAAATTTCTTTATCTAAAATTGAATTTATTTTAAGAGAGATAATTAAAGAGATGTGATAATGATTTCTAAAATTATTAGACTCAAATTTTATTTACTTTCTTTATTCTCTAATTTGATAATAGAAAACAAAGCATATATACCTGCTGCTAAAAAACTTAAAGCTGCAATAATTGCAAAAACTGATACAATATCCATTATCATTCGATTTGGTTAATCCTCTTAAATATACGGTTTACTAACCATATTGTTAATATAATTAAAATGCATATAAAAGAAAATCCTACTATGGAGATAATGATTTCTTCCAAAGCAGGATTTCCTTTTAAATATAGTGCAAAACTACCAGCAGATATTGTGATTAGAAGCGTTACAGATAAACCTAATAACTGCCTCAAAAAAGCTATTTCTTCCTTTAGCTTCTGCTGGATCATTATACTTTAAATCAATATTCTCACTGGGTCTTCTAACAATCCTTTTAAGGTTTGTAAGAATGCGGACCCCACTGCTCCATCTACCACTCTATGATCGCATGAAAGGGTTACTTTCATCACGTTTCCAGGTACTAATTGACCATCCTTCACAACCGCAGTTTGCTTTATCCCTCCTACTGCCAAAATACAAGCATCAGGTGGATTGATGATTGCTGTGAATTCTTCTACGCCAAACATGCCTAAGTTAGAAACGGTAAAAGTATTACCTTCCCAATCTTTTGGTTCCAGTTCTTTATTTTTTGCTTTTTTTGCAAAATCTTTTGCTTCAGCAGCAATATGGGATAATGATTTATTGTCAGCAAATCGAATAACAGGTACTAATAAACCTTCCTCTACTGCAACTGCCATTCCCACATGAACATGATTATTTCTTCTAATTTTATCTCCCATCCATGAGCTGTTCACCTTTGGATGTTGTCTTAGAGAAGCCGCAACAGCTTTAATCACCATATCATTGAAAGAAATTTTCACAGGACTCATTTCATTGATACTTTTCCTAGCTTCCATGGCTTTATCCATATTGATTTCCATGGTCACGTAGAAATGAGGAGCCGTAAACTTACTTTCAGAAAGTCTTTTCGCTACTGTTTTTCTCATCTGAGAAACTTTCACCTCTTCATAACTTTCTTCACCCACCACTTGTGGAATGTTTATAGCTTTTTCAGAACTAGAATCTTGTTTTACTGATTCCTGAGATTTCTGCTTAGGCGTGAAGTTTTCAACATCAGATTTAATTATTCTTCCATTTCCTCCAGAGCCTTCAACCTCTGCTAAGTCAATGCCTTTATCTTTAGCAATTTTCTTAGCTAATGGGCTTGCAAATATTCTACCACTGTCTTTTCCATTTTTCTGCTTATTGGCAGCTTCTGCTGGTGGACTAGGTTTAGCACTTCCTGAATCAGCTTTACTTTCAGATGACTTATCTTCTACCTTTTCTGATTTCGCCTCCTTCTTTTTCTCTCCTCCACCAGAAGATTTTTGTTCATGTGCTTTCAATAATTTCTTATAATCGGCACCTTCCTCACCAACAACAGCAATTACACCATCAATTGGAGCAGCATCGCCTTCTTTTATGCCAATATATAGTAAAGTACCATCTTCGTAAGCCTCTAGTTCCATAGTGGCTTTGTCAGTTTCTACTTCAGCCAAAATATCCCCAGCTTCCACTTTATCACCTTCTTTCTTCAACCATGAAGCAATTACTCCTTCTTCCATGGTATCACTCATTTTCGGCATGGTAATTAAGCTTGCATTCACATCAGATGCGTCAATTTGTTCTTCACTTCCCTGTTCTGATTTCTTTTCTTCTTTTTCAGAACTGCTCTCATCTGATTTATCAGATTTATCAGAACCTCCACCATTTTCGACTTCTTTCAATAAGTCATCAATATTTTCTCCTTTTTCACCTATGATGGCAATTACTGAATCAATCGGAACTGCATCCCCCTCTTTGATTCCAATATGTAAAATTACTCCATCTTCGTAAGACTCCAATTCCATTGTGGCTTTGTCGGTTTCAACCTCAGCCAATATATCTCCTGATGATACTTCATCGCCCTCTTTAACTAACCATGATGCAATAACACCTTCTTCCATGGTGTCACTCATTTTGGGCATTTTTATTACTTCAGCCATATATGTCGATTTCTATTATACTTGTCAAAAATAATGGGAATTCAACCTTAATTCAAATTAATTGAAGTAAAGTATTAAGAATACCCTAAAACTTTCTTAATGTTTTAAATTTAGGCAAAATTAAAAAGCCCGCACCATTTAAGGAACGGGCTAAACAATAAAATTAAAATCTTTTATTCAGAGGCCTCAGTTTCAGCTTTTTCATTATAAGCTTTATTTAAACCTTCAATTACCTCATTCGTAATTTCTAATCCTTCATTGGCATATAAAACATCGCTTCCTCTTGAATAAGTTAATACCAATTGAAGATTATTCTCATCTCCATATTCTTTCAAATAATCACTAATAGTCTTGTATAATTCATTATTCAATTCTGCTTCTTTCTGACGTAATTTCCTTGATAAATCTTCTTGATATATTCTTAAATTCTGCTGCTTTTTCATCAGATTTTCTTCCAATGCTTTTCCTTGCGCTACTGTTAAGTTTTGAGCAGTTCTTTGGAAATCACTGATTTCATTTTGTAATCCCTGAGCTCTGTTTTGATATTCTTTTTCATATTTCTGAGAAAGTTCACCCAATTCAGATTCGATTTCTTTCATGAAATCATAATTAGCTAATAATGAATCAGAATGTACATAAGCTATTGCTACATTTTGATATATTTTATCATCTTTTTTTTCTGTAGTGGTACTTTCTTCTTGCTCGCTTCCGCTAAATTTGTCAACAAATAAATAAGCAACCGCTGCAATTAAAATGATATTAAGTATTAATGATAAGTTCTTCACGTGTGTTAAGTTTAAAATTAGGTTTTACAAACGCCTGCAAAGTTAATCAAACAAATTAAAGTGCAAAGCTTTAAAAAAACAGATTCAACCTAATTTATCATCTTTATGTTTATCCTCTTTGTGAGTTTCTTTATATTCATACAGAAATTGATGGTCTGGATTGGTGAAATTATAATGAGCTCCATCATCTTCAAACTCTTCCTCCTCCCAATCTTTCTCAAAATACAATTTCAATTCTGCTTGACCTGCAAATTCATTTTTCATCCACAATGCAACTAAAAGCCCGCTTAATAAGCCCATTAAATGTGATTCCCAGGATATATGCCCATCTTGAGGTAGAACACCATAAAACATTCCACCATACAACAATAACACAACAAAAGAGAGCGCTAAGGAGGATTGATTTTTGCGCAGTAATCCGCTGAATAAAATAAAGGAAGCAATTCCATAAATCACTCCACTTGCCCCAATATGGTAAGCTTCACGTGCGATTATCCATACGAAAACACCAGTTATTATATAAATATAAAGCAATGCTTTTAAGGCTATTTTATCATAAAAGAAAAAGAGAATGATTATCAATAGCATAAGCGAAAAGCTATTGGAGAGCAAGTGTAAAAAGTCACCATGGATAAAAGGAGAAGTGAAAATCCCAATAGTACCCAATAAATGACGAGGCATAATGCCAAAATGAGCAAAATTAGTTGCAAAACCCCATTCAGCAGCTTTCACTAACCATAGGATTAAAATTATGTAGCTACCAAAAACTACACTTTGCCGAAAAAGGGATTTTTCTTTAGACATACATTAAATATACGAAATTCTGGAAAAAAGATCGTGAATTTTAAAAGTAGATGTCTTGAGCAAGACGATAAGTATTAGCATGAGCCTCAATAATGTGTGCAATTTTCTCAGAATACCCACCCCCCATACTAGCTACTACTGGAATTTCATTTTTACAACAATGCTCAAAAACAATTCTGTCTCTTTCTTTGCAACCATTGATGGTCATTCCCAACCTACCCAATTTATCCGTTGCTAAAACATCCACTCCCGATTGAAAAAAGATAAAACCTGGCTGCTGTTCGTCAATTAATTGAGGGAGAGTTTCTCTTAGGATTTTGAGATAGGTTTCATCATCAGTTTTATCCTCTAGTTCAATATCTAAATCTGATATTTCTTTATGCATGGGATAATTACCTTTTCCGTGCATACTAAAAGTGAATACATTTGGATTATCTCTAAAAATCTCGGCCGTTCCATTTCCTTGATGAACATCTAGGTCAACCACCAATATTTTTTTGGCTTTATTATTTTTCAGCAAATAATGAGCTGCTATTGCTATATCATTTAACAAACAAAAGCCTTCCCCTCTGTCAGTAAAGGCATGATGAGTTCCTCCAGCAATATTCATAGCCACACCATACTGCAAAGCATAATTAGCTGCATCAATAGTGCCCTGATTGATGATTCTTTCTCGATCCACTAAAGCTGCCGATAATGGAAAACCAGTCCTTCTTTCTTCCTTCCTGCTTAAAGTTAAATACTTAAGCTTTTCCCAATATTCTTCTTTATGTACCGCTAATATTTCTTCCTCCGACAATAGATCAGGTGAAAAGAAGTTACTTTCTGTTACAGTTCCTTCATAAATTAACTGCTCAGGCAGTAGCTCATACTTTACCATTGGAAAGCGATGATTTTCTGGCAGCGGATGTGCATATTCTTTTCTGTAGGCTATTTTGAGCATAAAAAAAGTGTTATTCGCAAAAATAACACTAGAATTAACAGCATGTTATAAAATATTTGAAAGTTTAATTCTCATCAAATTCTTCTTCACTGGAAACAAATGAATAAAGTGTGTCATCTAATTTTAAATTATCTTCATTAAAATCGTTAATAAATTTATTCATAACCTTATCATCCACTTCATCAACATTTAATCCAATGTCTAGTCCAATACCGTATTCCCCACCATGATCCATATCTACGTGCTCCTGAACCTTCACTAGCTCTTCATCTTCAATATCGTCAATCATCTCAGCTATATAAAGGCCTATTTCTTCCTCAACATCATCAAGGGCTCGCAAGTCTCCATTTTCATCTTCTTGAAACTTAATTGGCCTAAAATTGGGGAATTTTTGTGCAGCTTTATGTTCAGCCAATTCATATACTTCACTAGCATGATGCAAACGCAAGGTATAAATCACAGCATCATAAATCACTTCCTTCCCTTCATACATTCCCGTAAAACGAAAATGCTTATACTCATCATTATTATCATCTGTATCAACCAAAACAAATTTGTTCTTTTGCTGAGCAATTTTCTGTTTCAATTTTTCTATTTCTGCGGCATCGAAGCCTGGGTTTTGAGCACTCATAGTATGACGGTTTGTATTGAAGAAATAAATTACAATTTTTTTTCAAAAATCACAATTAATAAAATTTTATTCACTTTTTTTACTTACTCCTTCAAAAATACTATTTACGATAGCCAAAATAACACCAAACAAAAGTGCCCACCAAAAACCATCAACATAAAAACCATCTACCACATAATCTGCTAGCATTATCATTAAAGCATTGATTACTAGCAAGAAAAATCCTAGCGTAAAGACTGTTACTGGAATTGTTAATATAACTAAAAGAGGTTTTAGAGTTGCACTGAAAAGCGCCAAAAATAATGATACCACAAGAGCATCAAAAAAACCTTCAACATGAGCTCCAGGCAGAATGTAAGATGAAACAATTACTGCTAATGAGGATAAAAGTAATTTGATTAAAAAATTCATTCCTTAAATTTTAACTTAAAAATATCTTTCTTCTAATACCTTTTGATGATGCTTCCAATGACCTACAATTATGTGCCACAGGCTTGAAATCGAAATAGGTTTACCATCTGCTTCCCCTTCAATTTTGAGAATTTTTTCAGGCATTGATTGGAATAAAGATAAGTGACTTTTTCTTAAATGATAAAATTCTTCCGCCATTTTTGATTTGTCCTGACGAGAATATTCAGAAGCAGTGGCATAATCGTTTTCAGAAAAGCCAGGTAAAGAAGACTTCTCCCCTCTAGCTAAAGAAAGTGCTCGAAACACCATAATTCGTTCCGTATCAATGCAATGCTGAATCAATTGAGCCACGCTCCACTTTCCTTTTTCATATCTATATTTCCATTTATCATCAGGAATATTATTGATTAACACAGATATTTCACTGATTTGATGTTTGAGCTCAGTTTCAAGATCATCTTTTACTAAATCAACATATCCTTGATAAAAAGGAGCGTGTACTAAGTTCATATATTTTTATTTATTCTTTTATTGCATCCATTTTTTTGGCTACCTCTTCTGCTTCTGCCATTTTCTGGTCTGCCTTTTTTCTGTCAATACTGCTCAATTTATGATATTCTGCTAGAAGTTTTTTATATTCCTCATTTAACTTCTCTTTTTCTGACTTCTTTTTAAATAATCCAAACATAATTTTTTCTTTAGCAATGAGAACAGTCCAATTTTCAATTTGTTTGAATTACTTGTAATCCATCCAGAAGGAATTTAATTAAATCTTTTTTTCTTTGTGGCATTTCTTCCACAGGAAATTTAATGCTGAGTTTTATAAAATTAGTATGCTGAAGATGATCATCAATTTCTTCTGGGATCATATTATTTAAAAGTACGTAATTATTCGATTTATAATCATATTCCCAAGGCGAATTATTCACGCAAAAGAATACCTCGCTATGATTTTTGAACTTTTCAATCAAAGCCCTTCCATATTTATTGACAAACTGACCTTGCAAGTGAAAAGTAGAAGAAATGAAATTTCCCCAGTAGAACATAGTTCGAAAAGCCAAAATCTCATCCTTGGTAAAAAAAGCTGGAAAATCAAGCATCATATAAGGTAGGCGCTTGTAATTTTCGCCTTTAGATATTTTACCTTGAAGTAGATTTAATTCTTTAGGCAATTCACCTTTTAATGGCTCCAACTGCTGCCGTATTTCCCCTTGCATTTCTTCTAGAAAATCCCATACTTTTTCCATCATC
>QNXU01000278.1 GCA_003973485.1 Bacteroidota bacterium
GAGATGATTGCCGTCAACAAAAATAGACAAACACGAAGAATGGCTAAATGATTTATTAAGATTTACAAACGCACTAAAATTTGCAGCTCTAATCCTAATGATTACTATTGCCTTCACCACAATAATAGCAGTAGCAGGAGCAATAAAATCACAAGGAATCATTTTTGTTCCTTGGTGGATTAATTGATAGAAAGCATGCTGACCATTTGTTCCTGGTTCTCCCCAAACAATGGGGCCAGTTTGGTAAGAAACAGTCTTTCCATTTCTGTCCACTGATTTACCGTTACTTTCCATATTACCTTGCTGAAAATATGCAGCAAATCGATGCAGATATTGATCATAAGGTAAAATAGCCTCTGTTTCAGCCTTATAAAAATTATTGTACCAAATACCTATCAAAGCTAAAAGAACTGGCGCATTATCTGATAATGGTGATTCCCTGAAATGATTATCCATTTCATGCGCACCTTTCAATAATTCTTCAAAATTATCGTAACCAATATTCAGCGCAATGGATAAACCAATAGCAGACCATAGCGAATATCTTCCGCCTACCCAATCCCAAAATTCAAACATATTGGCAGGATCAATCCCAAAATTTTCTACTCCTGATTTATTGGTACTTAAGGCAGCGAAATGTTTTTTTATTGTCTCTTCTGAGCCACCATTTTCCAAAAACCATTTTCTAGCCGTATGGGCATTGGTCATGGTTTCTTGGGTGGTGAAAGTTTTGGAAGCAATTAGAAATAAAGTCGTTTCTGGGTCAATTTTTTGTAATACTTCAGCAATATGAGTAGCATCCACATTGGATACAAAATGGCTTTCAATTCCTTTTACCTTATATGGTTTTAAGGCTTCTGTTACCATTACAGGGCCTAAATCTGAACCGCCAATTCCAATATTAACAATATGCTTAATTTGTTTCCCAGAATAGCCTTTCCATTCTCCAGAATGTATTTTTTGGCTGAAAGTATCCATTTGCTTTCTAACCTTTTTCACCAATGGCATCACATCCTGACCTGATTCCATTACAGGATTGTCAGAGAAATTTCTTAACGCAGTATGAAGTACAGCTCGATCTTCAGTTTGATTAATTTTATCACCTGCGAACATAGACTCAATGGCTTCTGGTAATTGCATCTCAACCGCGAGTTCCAATAATAATCCTACTGTGTCCTCATTGACCTTATTTTTAGAAAAATCAATAAAAAGAGATTCAGTGTTTAAACTGAATTTTTCGAACCTATTTTTATCGTTTTCAAAAAGTGTTTTCAGATGTATATCCTTAGTAGCTTGATAATGCTTCTCCAGCTTTTTCCAGCTCTTTGTTTCAGTAGGTGAAATATATTTCATTTTATAAAAATCTCTTTGCTTAAATTCGATGCAAAGTTAAAGCCTATACTGTAAAAAGATAGTTTTAGTAAGATTTTTGTTGAAATTAGAGTTAAGAATCTAGAGTTAAGAATAATGACAGGAAACACTATCTAGAATCAAGTATCAAGAATTCTAGCTTCCGATTTCCCCCTTTGGGGGCTAGGGGGCCTCAAACTTCCAGCTTCCATACTTCCTTCTTTCCAATATTTTCCATAATTTAAGCCGAACATCAACCCATAATCAACCAAAATGGCAATACTTTTTATTGATATAGAAACCGTTCCCCAAGCGAAGAATTTCAGTGATTTATCCGAAAAAGAACAATCTTTATGGCAGCATAAAGCTTCTTTTCTAACCAGAAATGAAGAAACAGCCGAAGAGATTTATCCAAGAGCAGGAATTTATGCTGAGTTTGGGAAAATTGTGGTGGTCTCATTAGGTTGGATGTTTGGAAATGAAAAAAACAGAAAGCTTAGAGTAACCACTTTAGCGGATGAGGATGAGAAACAACTGCTAAGTAAACTTATTCCAATCTTACAAAAAGTGGAAGACACCAATTCGGTTATCTGTGGGCATAACATCAAAGAGTTCGATATTCCGTATATTTGCAGACGTATTCTACTAAACGGCTTAAAACTTCCATCTGTCTTAGACGTTTCAAGCATGAAACCTTGGCAAACACCATATCTCGATACTTTGGAAATGTGGAAATTCGGGGATCGAAAACATTATACCAAGTTAGATTTATTGGCGTATATATTTGATTTACCCACTAGTAAAGATGATATTGATGGAAGTCAGGTGTATGAAGTCTATTATAAAGAAGGTGATTTAAAAAGAATTGCCGAATATTGTGAGAAAGATGTAGTGCTCACTTGCCAATTGTACTTAAAAATGAATAGTCAACCCATCTTGCAAGAAGAGCAAATCATTAAAGTTAAGGATGAGTGATTTATTGATTTCTTCATATTCACTTAATCACATCCTTTACAAAACATATTAAATTTAAACATGAGTAAAAAAAGAAATAAAAAAGGCGTAAAAAAGCCTAAAAGAATAATTAAAAGCATACCTGAACTAAAACAAGAAGTTCTTCAAATTTTAGATTTTAATCTGGATAAATCATTTACAGTTAGAAATATTGCCAAAGCAATCGGCAGCAATACTGCTGAAGCAAAACGATTGATTGATAAAGTCTTGATCGAATTGCTGAATGAAGGGAAAATTGAAAAAGCTTCCAGAGCAACCTATGTATCTGTTAAAGAACCAGAATTTATCATTGGTAAAGTAGATCACGTAAATCCTCGATTGGCTTATATCATTTCTGAAGATAGGGAAACTGATATTGTTGTTAAAACCGAAAAACTGAAAGGTGCTTTTCACAAGGATACTGTAAAAGTAGTCGTAACCAAGAAAAATAGAGACGGCAGGGAAGAAGGAAAGGTAATTGAAATAGTGGAAAGAGCCAAAACTCAATTTGTAGGTAGAATTGATAAATCCGTTCGCTATGCCTTCATGATTCCAGATAGCCGATATATTCATACTGATTTCTTTATCAATAATGATAAACTGGGTGGTGCCCAACATCAAGATAAAGTAATTGCTGAAATCAAAAGCTGGGGAGATCAAGATAGAAAACCTGAAGCGAAAGTAATTAAGGTTTTGGGTAAGGCAGGAGAAAATGAAGCGGAAATCCACTCCATCATGGCTGAATTTGAATTGCCAATGGAATTTCCTGATGCAGTTATCAAAGAATCTGAAATGATTAGCGATAAATTACCTGAAAAGGAAATTACGAAAAGAAGGGATATGCGTGAAACCACCACCTTCACCATCGATCCAGAAGATGCAAAAGATTTTGATGATGCCATTTCTTTCAAAAAATTGGAGAATGGGCATTATGAAATCGGAATTCATATTGCGGATGTCACCTATTATGTGCAGCCGGGCACATTGCTCGAAGAAGAAGCTTTTCACAGAGCTACTTCGGTTTATTTGGTGGATAGAACCATTCCGATGTTGCCCGAAAGGCTTTCAAATGGATTGTGTTCATTAAGACCAAATGAAGATAAATTCACCTTCTCAGCTGTTTTTGAGTTAGATGATAATGGAACAATTCATAATGAGTGGTTTGGTAGAACGGTAACACATTCCGATAGACGATTTGCCTATGAAGAAGCCCAATTAATTTTAGAAGCTGGAATTGGAGATCATGCGGAAGAATTAATTACACTAAATTCAATTGCAAAGAAATTAAAAGAAACGCGTTTCAAACACGGAGCTATTGCTTTTGAGTCGGTTGAAGTAAAATTCAAGTTGGATGAAAATGGAAAGCCATTAGGTGTTATTCCAAAGGTGAGAAAGGATGCCCATAAATTGGTGGAGGAATATATGCTGTTAGCCAATAGGAAAGTGGCGGAATTTATTGCGACCAAGAAAAAGGGTGATCAAAAACTAACTTTTGTTTACCGTCAGCATGATTATCCTGATCCTGAAAAGCTCAGTACATTCTCAATTTTTGCTAAAAGATTTGGACATGAGTTGCAAATTGAAGAAAAAGCAGTGGCAAAATCATTAAACTCCTTGATGAATGAGATACAAGGAAAACCAGAGCAAAACGTGCTGGAAAGTTTAGCAATTCGTTCCATGGCTAAAGCAAAATACACGACTAAAAATTCATTCCACTTTGGATTGGCGTTTCAGTACTATACGCATTTTACATCACCAATAAGAAGATATCCTGATGTAATGGTGCATAGATTGTTACAACATTATTTAGATCAGGGTAAATCCGTTAATGCAGAGGAATTTGAATCAAAATGTTTGCATTCATCTGAAATGGAGAAAAGAGCTTCAGATGCGGAAAGAGCTTCGATCAAATACAAGCAAGTTGAATTTATGGCTTCTGTTGAGGATAAGGCATTTGATGGTTTGGTGACAGGTGTAACTGAATGGGGAATCTTTGTAGAAATCATAGAAACCAAATGTGAAGGTATGGTTCGCCTAGTCGATATGACAGAAGATTACTATGAATTTGATGAGAAAAACTATAGAATTATTGGTCGAAATAATAAGCGTATGATTACCCTTGGTGATCCTGTAACGGTAAGAGTTAAGGCTACTGATATTGATAAAAGAACGATAGACTTGGAGTTTTGTGAGAAGGAAGAAAGCTAATTCAGCAATAGCGGAAATGGTATAACCAAAAAAGTTGCGCTAAGACTTAAACTGAGTTTCCCTAAGGATTACAATAGGAACACTGAGAAATTCATTGTGTTCCGTGCGTCATCCCTGCGAAGGCAGGGATCTTATCTATTGAAACGAAGTTTCAATACTCTTATCCAAAAAGTAATGAGAATAATTGATTCGATTGAAATATTTTTTTTAGCTTTTATGCTATTTTAACCTTTGGTTAAAATTAATAGATTCCTGCCTCCCGACTTTCAGTGCGGGACAGGTTACGCAGGAATGAACGTTCTAATCTAATTTAGTGCTTTAATTATATTAGCTGGAATCCACTACTTTGCTAGTGCAAGCTTCAAAAAGAGCTAGTCCAGCTCGTACCTCTTACCATGCTTATGGTTCAAGCGTCCGCTTGGACCTATATTCATGTTGTAGCTGAGTTAACACTTAAGCTTATAAACACACAAGCGGACGCTTGCGCAATGGTAAGTTGGGCGAGCTTCCTGGCTTGCGCCAATTTTTATCGATACAACCCTCTACTTTTATTTCTGCTAAACATTCTGCGGAAGCGAAAACCACTCAAAGTACTGAATCCGCCCACTAAAGCTGCTATAATTCCTGATATTACCACCATATAAATTCCATCACTCAAGCCAAATAATTCTGCAATTTTATTGGATAATATTCCGCTTGAATCATTGTGGATAATAAATGCCTGAATCAACCATAAAAAACCAAGCCCCACAAATCCGCTGAAAAAAGTACTTAGGTTCTTACCCCCTATAATTGCTCCTGCAAAAAAAGCACAAATCGCCATAGACCACCATGGGAAATAAAGCAATGAAAAATGTGCGGCTACTACAATTATTATCGTTCTGATGATAAATTTCATTTTACTTCAGGTGTTAAAGTTTGAGTGAAAATAATGTTGTTAAGATCGGAAGCATTGGCTTTATTTTCCAATTCATAATATTCTCCATTGCTCCAAGGCTCAATCAAGTTGTCATAATAATAACTGCCAGGGTTACCGGATTGTCCGCCTGGATATACGCCATAAGCTTTAATAGGCTGTTCTAATGAAACGACCATTCTCCAAGATGGGCCGTGTCTTCCAGAAGTGGCATTTAAAAT
This sequence comes from Bacteroidota bacterium, assembly GCA_003973485.1. Taxonomy (GTDB): domain Bacteria; phylum Bacteroidota; class Bacteroidia; order Cytophagales; family Cyclobacteriaceae; genus Marivirga. Next base: position 5,689 of record QNXU01000278.1, read on the forward strand.
GTGTCTATTTCCACCAATTTGAATATTATCAGTACTAAAAGGTGCTAATCTCGCTAAATGCTGAACAGTAGTGTTTTTAAAATTACTCCATGTCAATTCTTTCTCATTTGCAGATTTCCAATTCTCTACTGAATCAACTGCAGATTTAAAGCTCATTTGATATAAATCAGTGATGCTTTCTTTTTTGTCTGTCTTTTGAATGTCAATATATTTTTCACCTGGATGCCCTTTTAAAATTTCAACTGTCACTGGCAATTCTGGTCTTCGGACTTTAGTATTCAACCCATAAAACTCATCCCATAAATTTCGGTATAAATCATCCCATAATATTTCGAAATAAGTAGGAGCTATAGCATCCTGATCAGCCATAAAATTCCAATTAGATAAAGCATCAAAAGCTATTTTCTGTGGCTCGCTCATGATATTTCGGTTTAAGCTATCTAAAATACTTGGCAAAATATCAGATGCTAAAAGTGAGAAATTATCATTTTGCAAACGCATCATGTCTTCTATAGTGATGTTTTGCAAAGTCTCTAATTTTTGATTTAATCTTCGGTTTCTGTAATGTTCAAATCCTCTGTCATAATGATAATAAGGATAAGTACTATCCACAGGAATTTGATTTGCAGAACTTAAATAGCCTTGCTCAGGATTTTTCATGTAGGCATTATGTTCTCTTGGGATGAAACCCGCCCAGTCCATATCAGCTCTCGATCCATCCATGATGAATTTACCTTGCTCCTCCCAGCGTAATGGGAATTTTCCATTTATCCATAAAGCTATATTACCATGAACATCTGCATAAGCGAAATTCTGTGCCGGGCAATCATAATGAGTTAGGGCCGTCTCATAATCATTATAATTTTTTGCTCTGTTTAATAAATGGAAAGTCAATTGTTCATTTGATGGATCATGGGCAGTCCATCTTAAGGCAAAGTTGGTTTTACTATTTTCAGATCTGAAGCTCTCATCATATACAATAGGGCCATGATGTGTATAGTAAATAGTATCAAAATAATTTTCTTCACCACGAATTTTAAATTCTTGGATTACTTTTTGTGTTTTTAACCATTTGCCATTGTAATAGTATTCTTTTTTGTCTTCATTTCTGAAATTGATATGATACCAATCTCTCACGTCTCTTGTGGCATTGGTAACACCCCAAGAAATACTGTCATTAAATCCAATAATTACGCCTAATGCACCTGGAAGGGTAGAACCATAAACATTCACGCTTGGCGAATTTAAGTGCATTACATACCAAATAGAAGGTAAGTTCAAGCTTAAATGCGGATCGTTTGCCAGCATTGGTTTGCCTGTGGAAGTTTTACTGCCATGAACTGTCCAGTTGTTACTTCCATTTTGCGGATCAGGCTGTGGAGCTTTATCATCTGGGAAAACTAACGGGAATTCTACTGAATCAGGTCTTTCAACAGTTTCAGCTTCAAAATTCCATTCCCTGCTTTTGGGGATAACAGGATCGAAATCTTTATATCTATCAGGAAATAAGAAATCAAATCTTTCTTTCCCTAGCATTTTTAAAAGATGAGTGTTTTCGGCATCGCTATCGCCACCAGCTAAGTCATTTGCCATGTATTTTAGCAACAAACCAGATTTTAAATTAGTCCATTTTTCAGGTTTGTAGTCTAGTAATTTATATTCAATAGGCAGGTCTTTGTATTCTAGCGAAGCAATATATTGATTTATACCTTCAGTATAAGCATTTAAGATTGGTCCGATAGTGGGATCCTCAGCCATTAATTTAACAGCCTTTTCAGCTCCATAAAGCAAACCATTTCTTCTCTGATAACGATCAAAGTCCAATGCATCTTTCCCTATGATTTCGGAAACCCTGCCACCAGATGCATGTGTTTGAAACTCCATTTGCCACAAGCGATTTTGTGCTGTTACATATCCTTGTGCCATGTATAAATCATGATCATTATTGGCGTATACATGCGGAACCAGAATTGAATCGTAGTAAATACTCACGGTTTCATTAAGTCCTGATATTGATGGACTTTCTTCAAATCCTATGTTTTGATTTTCGGAATTAGCCCAAAAGCCATTATAAGGATCAAGAAATTTACCTAATGGCGGAACTTGCCCCCATTTGTTATTTAGCCCAACAACTAAAGCCAAGGAAATTAGAAATGGAAAAATAAATTTTATGAAGTTCATAGGGAATGAAGTGTTAAATCATCGCCTAATGTATAAAAAATTGGATTATTAATATAATCAATTTCTATAAAATTTAAGAGGAGGGTTTTAAACTAATGTATAGACATTAAAAATGAAGGAATTAGATAAATATTTCCTTAAATAAGACAAAAGAAGTTTTAGAAAGTGAAGGATGAATTATTCTAATTAGATCTGAAATGTTCCTATGAAATTTATCAATTGGAGTTTAGAAGGGTTAAACTATAAATATTATTTCACCCTATTTAATTGTGTCTCCAAATAATGTTCACTTACTCCGAAATCTTTCTTTAATTCAGCTATTTTAGCATCAATTGCTTCTTTATTAGTTGCTTTGCCTACCTTTGTCCCAACCAGCATTACATTTTTTCTGGTATGTTCATTGGATATAAACTCGAATACTTTGGTATTGTACTGATGCTTCTCTAAAATCAAAGCGCGGATGGTGTCTGTTACCATCTCAAACTGACGTTCTTTAAAAATACCATATTTTAGCATAGGATTCTCCTGTGTGGTGCCTTTTGCACTTTGCCGAACCTGCTTATGACAGCATGGGGCACATATAATGAGAGATGATTTAGAAACTAAGCCTTTATAAATGGCATCATCCGTAGCAGTATCACAAGCATGTAGCGCTATTAAAATATCAATTTTGTCCTTGTCATAATTTTCTATCCTTTCTGAAATGAAGGAAAGATCATGATAAGCACATTTTTTCGCTATTTCATTACAATAGGATACTAGCTCCTCTCTTAATTCTATACCAGTAACCTTAATATCCAGCTTTCTGGTGTTGCGCAAGAAATCATAAAGCGCAAAGGTTAAATAACCTTTGCCAGATCCCATATCAACAATATTGATTTTCTTTGGAAGTGCCGTTGATTTAAGTAATCCATCGATGATTTCTAAGTATTTATTAATTTGCTTATACTTATCAGCCATTTTAGGAATCACTTTTCCATGCTGATCTTTTATTCCTAAATGAAATAAAAACTCGCTATCTGAAGCGCGCTTCACTTTCTGCTTATCATGATTGGCAGGCAGTTTATCACTGAAGGTAGGAGGGGTGTTTGTAATAGTGGCATTCCCCTTTTTATTGAATCGAATGGCAATATCTTTCTCCAAAGTGAATAGGGTGGCAATACGAAAGGAATTCTGGAGTAGATGCTCTAATTCCTTTATAGCATCTTCAAATGTATAGTTTTTTACTTGATCATTTGTTTTAAACCGATAGGTAAAAGAGATCAATTTCTCATTTTTGAGCTCCACTTCTCTCAAATAAACATTTTGCAAATCTGCTGATTTACTTAATGGTTTACTTAAGGTAAGCTTTACAAAAGAATCTTCTTGAAGTGATTTTTTAAGTTCCTGAAAAAATTGCTGCGTTTCGTTCATAATTAAATGCAAAGCTACGGAAGCTTGCTAAATTATCCGCATTGAAATTAAATTTAAGGTGATCTTAACTCTTATTAAAAGAGAAGTAATTCCTATTTTTTTTTACTCAAAATAGCAGAAATAAAAAAAGCAGACCGAATAGCCTGCTTTTATTTTTTTTTGCAAAGAAAGTATTATCCTTGGTAATAGAAACGTTCGTGAACGATTTTACCATCTTCCCATTTCTGAACACCTACTTGCTCCATATTCACTCTGTTACCATCTTGGAAAGTAACATCCATAGAAGTTTCATGCATTACCACTCCAGCTTCTTCATCTGAAGTGATAGCGCTTACTTTCATTCCATGAAATTCTTTGATCATGCCCAAGAATTCTTCTTCATGCTTTCTGCATTCCGCTTTACCAGTCCAAGTTCCTCTTGGCTCAGTGATGACTACGTTTTCACCGTAGTATTTATCAAATGCATCTAATAATTTTCCTTCACCTATAAGGTTGTAAATGTCCTGAGTTTTTTCTCTTAGTGTCATAATTTTTTTTTTGTTTAATGTCGATACAATATATGTATATACATTAAAATAGGAAAAAGGTTTAAGAAAAAATAAAATTTCTCTTAAGATTAAGAGATAGGAAGTGTTTTTTATGATAGGTCCAATATTTGTTAAAAACTGGACATAATTTGAAATACTGTCCAGTTTCTGAACAGATTATGGTAGTATGTTCAGATTTCTTAAAAAAATGGACATTAAATCGATTCTCAAGAGAGAAAAGTTTACATTTAGCATAGATAAAAGCTAAAACTAAACTTGAAAATAAGATCCTACATACCTTCAGACCAAGCAGCCGTCCTTCAACTATTTGATTCGAATACACCGCAATATTTTGATGAAACGGAAAGAGCAGGATTGGTTCATTATCTTGAGAATGAAACCGAAGATTACTTTGTAATGGAGGAGCAAGGCGAGATAGTTGGAGCAGGTGGTATTAACTATGAACCTCAAACCAAAACAGCTGTCATTTCATGGGATATTATTAAGCCAAGCGAACACGGAAAAGGAATAGGAAGAAAGCTAACTCAACACAGAATTCAGCATATCAATACAAAAGCTGATATTGAAAAGATCATCGTTAGAACCTCCCAACATACTTATGAATTTTACAAAAAAATGGGCTTTAAACTCTTAAAAGTAGAAAAAGACTATTGGGCTGATGGTTTTGATTTGTATTGGATGGAGCAGTGGAATTTTAACCTATAATTTTACATTTCTTAAATAATGTCAACTTAAATATTGACATATATTTTAATTTGTCATTTTATATGTTTACATTTATAGTAATTTGTAAACCAATAGCATTACAATAATGAGGAGCAAACGGAAACTTTTAATAGAACAATTGGATCAGAAGCTAAGACCTTTTCAAAAAGCTGGAATGATTCAACTGCCAGACCGTGGATGGATCCATACGATTCGGACCACACTAAATATGACCATGGCTCAACTTGGTGCAAAGCTCAATATCACCAGACAGGGCGTTAATAAAATTGAAGAAAGAGAGGCTAATGGCACTATAGCCATTAATTCATTGAAGGAAGTAGCTAAAGCCTTGGATATGAAGCTTGTATATGCTTTGGTTCCAATTGATGGCACGATTGATAACTTAATAGACAAAAAAGCCGAAAAACTGGCAAAAAGGATAGTTTTAAGGACTAATCAGAATATGAAGTTAGAAGATCAGGGAATCGGAGATGAAAAAATCACCGAAACAATAAAGGAACTTGCTGATGAAATTAAACGAGAAGTAAGAAGGTCTTTATGGGATTAGACTTAGAATATCAAGACGGACAAACGCCTTTAAATGAAGAAGAAAAGGAAGGTTTGAAAATCAAATCAATAACAACTCAAGGAGAGCTTGATCAATTTGAACAACTCAATATTGAGAAAGCAATTGAGTGGACTATCAGTAAGAAATTCAAAGTTGAAAGAATACTAACAGAGAAGTTTATTAAAGATTTGCACAAGAAAATGTATGACGATGTTTGGAAATGGGCAGGTGAATTTAGGAAGTCTGAAAAAAAAATTGGAATCAAATGGACTCAAATAGGAGTTGAATTGAATTACTTGCTCGATGATACAAGATTCTGGATTCAAAATGGCACTTTTTCGCCTGAAGAAATTGCGATTAGATTCAAACATCGTATT
>QNXU01000147.1 GCA_003973485.1 Bacteroidota bacterium
TGATAATTACAAAAATAATTATTGCTTTAGTCTTGATCCGGTCTGACCTTCGGTACTGACCTAGGCATTCCATTGGAAATTCAGAAACACTTTCTCGCAAGAAGGCAGAAACAAGTTGTAGTTTTTAATCTACTTTGTTATTGTTGATTCTTAATACTTTATTAAACTCCCCAACCACAGCCTTAATAAAAGCCCATTTAGGCACTGTATTCATTATTTTTAAATCTTCCCACAAAGAGGTTTCCTCATTAAGGAATTTTAAAAGTGTTGCTAAAGAATTGCCTTTATAAAGTTTGCCAAATACTTCATGACCGCTACTTTTTTCAGTAACCAGCACATTCATTAACACTTCATCGTAAAACCTAAACCGCTTAGAATTAGCTGATTCAAAACTTTGAGTGTTATTTTTTAAACTATTAACTATCAGTTGGATATGCTTATAATTCCGAACGAAAGAATAACCAGTGCTGGGTTTTACTGTTCCGGCTAAAGTACCAATAGGAATGATATTTTTATTTCTTTGCTCGAATATCGTATTGGTCATGGGAATTTTATTGAATTCCTCTTCTATTATATCATATTCACGAATCTTTAGCGTGTTTTCAATATAATTTTTTAATGCTTGTTCATATTCTTCTTTTTTCCAGAGTTCAGACGAGAATAAAGTATATTCCACCAAGGCTTCATTCTGCTTTTCTGGTAAAATATAACCAAAACTCAAGCCTGCTTTCACTTCCGGAACTCGCATATCCATATAGGTGATAGTTTCCGACTCAAAAAAATTGGCTTTAGTTATAATTTTCCAGCCTAAGAAATGCTGCCATATAAAATGTTTTTTCGGATTCTTTATTTGTGACAGCTCATCTGCAATAAAGTAGGATTTAAAAAAGTATTCAGTAAATTGATATTGCGTTTTTTGAGTGTTAATAATATGGTTTTCTGAGTCTTCATTAACGATAACATCCTGAATTACAGAAATTTGAGGATGCTCTTTTAATTTATTGAATATAAAGTTATAATAATCAATACCTTCTATTTTAAAATATTGGTAGGGTTTAAGACTCTGTTTTATCTCAAAATCATTTCCTATAACGATAGCATTTTTCCATGATTTGGAAATTGGCAAATTATTCAACCACTCATCAGCTTCTGCCCAAAAGCACCAAGTACGATCATTAGTGTTTTTTTGATCTCGATCTATAATTAATAGTTGTTTTTGGTCTAATAAATCATTTTCTAACATTTGCCAGGCTAAAGTAAGGCCTGCCAAACCTGCTCCACCAATTATGTAATCATATTCAGTTTTTGTATCCAAAGTCAAATGATTTAATTATTAAAATTTCAGCTAAAGTAAAAAGAAATCCTTACAGAGTGGAATTATTTCTGAGCATTACTGTTAGCTAAGCTTTAAAACGATAAATAAGGAAGATCATTTATTTTATGCTATATTTGGCTATTTAAATAAATGTTTACTTATTTAAAGTTTAAATTACATAAAAGAACCAATTTGAATTTAAAGTTGAAGAAAAGCACATCAATAATTGCAATAGTATTAGGGGTTATGGCAATTAGTTTGGCCTTTTACACTACTTCAGAAGTGGCTTTTACGCGATCAATGGATGAAAGCTCCCAAAGTCAGTTAAATTATTTAAATTTTAACTTAGTAAGTCCAGCACCTGTAATGGATTCAAGTCAGATTAACACTTCATTTGATGCTGATGTTGAAAAATTCCTAAATAGATGGGATATAAAAGGTGCTAGCGTGGCTGTAATGAAAGATAATAAGCTTATCTATTCAAAAGGCTATGGCTATGCTAATATTGAAACCAAGGAAAAAACTAACTCAAAGCATTTATTTAGAATTGCTAGTGCGTCTAAATTAGTTACTGCCATTGCAATCATGAAAATGGTGGATGATGGATTGTTAGATTTGGATGAAAATGTATTCGGGCCAGAAGGGGTTTTATCAGAATATTCTGATATGAAGGATAATAACCATCAAAAAATAAAGGTGGCTCATTTATTAAACCATAAAGGTGGCTGGAGTTGGAGAGACGGTGATTTTATGTTTCAAGCTGCCAAAATCAAAAGAATTATGGAGCTGCAAGGCCCACCAACTGAAGATGATATTATAGAATTTGTTTTAAAACATAGAAGACTTCGCTATAAACCTGGAACCCAATATGCTTATTCAAACTTTGGCTATATGCTTCTAGGGAAAATTATTGAGCGTAAAGCTGGTATGAAATATGAACAATATGTGAACGAAACTATATTAGAGCCAAATGGAATTTATGGAATGAAAATAGCGGGTAATTACGAATGGGAGCGAAAACCATTTGAAACGCATTATTATAATCATCCAGGCGCTTATCAATTTGAATCATTTGATGGTAATTATGAGTCAGTTGAAAAACCTTATGGTGGAAGTGATATTACTACTTTAGGAGCAGCAGGAGGTTGGATTGCCAATGCTTCCCAATTGGTTAAAATAGTTTCACTAGTTGATCCAGAGAATTCTTCATATCAAGTTCTTTCCGATGAAAGTCAGGCATTGATGGTAAATGGAAATAGTTATAAGGACGCTTTTGGATGGAAAGGAGCTAGAGGTGAAAATTGGTGGAGAACGGGTACATTAGCCGGTTCCGCTTGCTTTATATATCGAAAAGATAATGGCTATACTTATGCGGTTGTATTAAATTCCAGTGTTTGGATGGGACATAGATTCAATAAATATATTAAATGGATGATGGATAAATCAATTATGCATTTGAACAACACCAATCAAAACCTGTTTTACCAAAATGGAATACAAACTAATCTTTTGCCGTTAGCTATTTGACCGTTTATCAAATTCTTTAAAATAAATAAAGATTTCACCGTTTGAAAATCTGAACTATAATAACATTATCTTATGAATAGAATAGTCATATCCATTTTAATAATTTTTTGGAGCATTTCAGGCTTTGCTCAAACTGATGAGCTTCAGAAATTAAGTCCCACCCAAGACCAATCGATGGAGGCAAGATTGGTAGCTGGATTGCTTACACAATATCATTATGAAAAAATCAGCATTGATGATGAATTATCAAAAATAGTTTTTGATGAATATGTTTCTTCATTAGATGCTAATAAGCACTATTTCTTACAGGAGGATATTGACGGATTTCAAAAATATCGTGAGCGATTAGACGATCACATGAAATTAGGTTATTTACTTCCTCCTTATGAAATTTTCAATACTTTCCGCACCAGATTTCAGGAAAGAATGGATTACATTGAAAGCGAATTAGAATATGATTTTGATTTTGAAAAAGAAGAATATTTAACCGTCAACCGTGATTCTATAGATTATGTTTCAAGCAAAGAGGAGCTGAATGATAGATGGAGAAAGTTAATAAAAAGTCAGGCCTTAGATTTGAAATTGGATGGGAAGGCCGATACTACAATTCAAAGATTAATAAAAGAAAGATATGATCGCCTGGAGCAAACAATAAGCGATTATGAAAGTCGTGATGTTTTTCAGCTATATATGAATACTTTTGCGGAAAGCTTTGATCCACATAGCAGCTACTTTTCACCCATCACATCTGAAAACTTTAAAATTAGAATGAGCCAGTCCTTAGAAGGAATTGGTGCTACTTTAACTTCGGATGGTACTTATACTAAAGTAGCCTCTGTTGTACCTGGTGGTCCTGCATTTGAAAGTAAAGTTATTAATACTGATGACAAAATTTTAGCTGTTGCTCAAGGTGACGATGGCGAATTCGTTGACATCACTGGATGGAGATTGGATGATGTTGTCCAAAAAATCAGAGGACCTAAAGGCACCATAGTAAGACTAAAAGTTATTGAAGCAGGAACTCCAGTTTCAGCAGGTGTACCTCAAGAAATTAGAATAGTAAGAGATAAAATTAAATTGGAAAATCAAGTTCCTTATGCTGAAATTATGGAAGTGTATAGAGATGGGAACCAATATAATATTGGCATAGTGACTATTCCTTCCTTTTATTTAGATTATGAAACCATGCGTAAGGGTGAGGATTATGGCAGTACCACCAAAGATGTGAAAGCAATATTGGATTCTATCAAAAGCAAAGTGGATGGAATTGTAATTGACTTAAGATCAAATGGGGGAGGTTCTTTGCAAGAGGCGATTGAATTAAGTGGTTTATTTATTGAAGAAGGCCCAGTTGTGCAAATTAGAGACTCTGATGGCGAAATAGAACTGGGTAAAGATGAAGATAAAACTATATATTATGATGGCCCTTTAACAGTACTAACCAATAGGTTCAGTGCATCAGCATCAGAAATATTCTCAGGAGCAATTCAAGATTATAACAGGGGAGTTGTTGTAGGAGAAAATACTTTTGGAAAAGGAACTGTTCAAAATTTAATCTCCCTTAATCAATTTGTTCCAAAAGTGAAAGATACCCTAGGGCAAGTAAAATTAACTCTAGCTAAATATTACAGGGTAAATGGAAGCAGTACTCAACATAAAGGTGTAGCGCCTGACATTAAAATGCCTTCACCTTATACGGCCAAAGCATTTGGTGAAAGTTCTTATGAAAGAGCTTTGGAATGGGATCAAATTGAAAGTTCAGAATTTAAACCTAGCAATCATATCAATGAACAAATAATTGCCGATTTGAATGAAAAACATGAGAAAAGGTTAAAAGAGGAGCAATATTTAAGAAACCTGAAGAATGATGTAGATGAAGCGGTAAATCAACAGAATATGTATCGTGTGAGCCTTAATTTGGCAGAGCGAAAAGCTGAGAATGAAGCAGCGATGGAAAGAAGAAATGCCGATAATGAATTAAGAGAAAAGATTACATCAGATCCTGAAGTGGTTAATAAAATCAATACCGATGGCGAAATTAAAGATCCATATCTAAGAGAAGGTATTGTGGTATTGGCTGATTTGATTGCGATGGGAATTGGGTAGGAAGTAATAAGTTATAGGTTTTAAGTAATAAGTATTAAGGTCAAATAGCACTTAGGTCAGTACCGAAGTTCAGACCGGAAATGAAAAAAACTGGAGAAATGAGTTACAGAAGAGCCATTCTATCAGATATACTCTAACCTAAAACCTATTACTTAATACCTAAAACTATCAAAATAGCGACTGCAAAATAGCATTCAGTACTGAAAGGATTATACTAAAGAAAAAAGCCCACCAAAAACTCTTCACCTTAAAGCCTTTCAAAATTTTATCTACTAACATTATCATCAAGGCGTTGATTACTAAAAGAAACAATCCTAAAGTAATGATGGTGATAGGAATAGTAAGGAAAATCAATATAGGTTTCACTACCGCATTAACGATGCCTAATACTATGGCAACGATGATGGCCTGCCCAAAACTTTCTACTTTTATGCCAGATAACAATTTAGCACTTAAAAACACAGCCGCAGCTGAAAGGAGTAAGCGAATAATAAATTCTGTAAGGTCCATATTTCTGATTGTTTATAAATGAAGATATTAGATTTTAGCAAGATTCTCAAAATTGATTGTTCTTAAAGCAATTTATAACCTTAATTAAATAGAAACAATAACATTTCCCGTTTTCTGTCCTGTTATGACATAGGAATAGGCCTGAGCAATATCATCTAAAGTATATGCTCGATCAATTACGGGAACAAATTTTCCCTGCTTTAAGAGATTGATTATGTAGGGAATCGTTTTCTGCGTACTGAAAGGTATTGGAAAAATCACCTTCTTTTTGGAGATGGCAGTTACCAAGGGAAGAAATACATTTTGCGAATAGGGCCCCAGTTCTGAAGAAATATAAACTCCATTTTTGCTTAAGATCGGTTTACATTTTCCAAATGTGCTTTTACCCACGGTATCAAACACAAAATCATATTGTGCTTTCGTATCTGTTGTAAAGTCTTCTGAAGTATAATCATAGACCTTGTCAGCCCCTAAAGATTTTATGAGTTCTAAATTTTTCGTATGGCAAGTTGCCGCTATGGTCACCTTATATTGTCTGACAAATTGTAGAAGGGCAGAGCCGATAGCTCCCGAAGCACCATTGATCAATACCTTTTGGCCAGGCTTTATGTCGACTTTATGGACAAAAGAATAAGCATAATGTGCACCCTCTAAACTGGCTGCAGCTTGATTATAACTGATATTTTCCGGCATTAGGAAGAGATTTTTTGCCGGCACAGAAGTGAATTCGGCCTGGGATTCAGCACCCATATCATTAAACCCCATAACTTTATCGCCCTTTTTAAATTCAGTCACATTTTCTCCGATTTCTACCACTTCAGCTGCAAAATCAGTCCCCAAAATGGGCTTCTTAGGTTTCGAAAAACCCAAAATAAAGCGCATGATGAAGGGTTTAGCGGTCAGGTTTGCGCAATCCGTTCGGTTGACGGTGGTGGCATGAATTTTCACTAAAACCTCATCCGCTTTAGGCGTAGGTATGTCTAAGGAGGTAATCTCAATCTGATCTGGAGAACCGTAGTGTGTACGTATTGCAGCTTTCATCTTTTGTATTATGCTTAATTAGGGCCGTTTTAAAACTAAAAGGGAGACGAGCGAGTCTTCTTTAAGTTACAGACAATATAAGTAGATTCTGATTAAAAATTTGAATTGCACGGTAATGTAGATGATTGATAGCCAGCAATTTGTACTGCCAATTAAATTAAATTGCTTTTATACAGCGCAAAGCGCATCCAATGCGTACATCAATCTATTTTGAGCGCCTAATTGAGACCCGAAAATAGATCGATACAAATAGCCTTCGGACGTAATAAGTAGCCATTGTGGAGTTCCTTCTGATTCAAATTGATCATAGACCTGATGATTTTGATCTAAATAAATAGGGAAGGGGAGTTCCTTGGTGGTGAAAATGCTTTTAATATCGTCTTCGGAAACTGGTTTCATATTGAAAATGCTATGAATCCCAACTACTTGTAGATTAGGGTATTCCTGTTGATATTCATAAGCTAAAGGAATTGCTCTGCCAGTGCATCCTAAACATTGATTGTTATAAATGATGATCAATAGCGGCTTTCCTTTGTACTTTTCAAGCAAATTGAAGTCCTTATAATCAAAATCTTGTACTATAATTGATTGAATAGGGGTGTTTCCAGATTCCATAGGTGATAATTGGCTCTCAACAAAAGTATTGTAAAATCCGCAACATGAAACAGTGAATTGAAAATCACAGTAAACCACCACTTTAGTGAATTAAAGAAGTTTATTGAATTTTTACCTGGAAAGTTATCATATTACTTCCTACAAATTCCTTAGTAGGAAGTAATACAATAGCCCATCTTTTAATCACTATTAATATAAAATAAAATTGTGTTTTTCGATTATAGTTGGTAACTGGTTTCCACTTCATTATAAACATTTGAAGTCTTTAAAATGATTAGCATGCCGCAAATTTGGTTACCAACTATAATCTACGACCACAAAATTATATTTTGACTTAGACTATAGTATAAATAAGATAAGTAATTATGAATCATTGTTACATATCGCTATCATTGATATTATAATAATTTTTCAGTTAATTTTTATAGCTTCATGGATTATAAATAATTCTGAAATTAATATTTGGAGTAAAGCCCAGTGCTAACTGGTTTACAAAGTCCACATCTCCATTTTGGAGTTGATAATAGCCATTAACAATGTTCTCTTTATTGGTAAGGTTCCAGATTGATAAACCACACTTGGCTTTTATTTTGTCGGTTATTCTAAATGAGTATTTAGCTGATAAATCTAGCCTGAAATAAGGAGGTAATCTTAGGTTATTAGGGCTGTCAAAAATAATTTCTTGCTTATTTTGATCTACTCCAGATTGACCAGTATATGGCACACCGCTCCGATAGTTGATTCCGGATGAAAATTCCAGGTCTCGCAGTTTATAAGATAATCCAGCTGATAATGAATGAGAAATATCAAAATTATTTCTGAAAACAGGAGTCGACAACTCGGGAAAATTATACTTGCTATTCATAAAAGTATAAGTCAACCAACTATTAAATTGCCCAAACTTAGGATTAATTAGTGCTTCTATTCCATTCGAGTAATAGCTACCTGCAGTTCTCTCAAATTGATATTGATTAAGAAACCCCTGGCTTGAAGTAATTATTCCGTCTACTTCTTTGTAAAAACCTTCCAAAGAAAGTAATAAGGTCTTTTTATTGTAATTTATTCCAATAGAAGCCTGATTGCTGGTCAACAGTGGAATATCCTTGCCATTGATTAATTCCCATTTTCTCTTTTCCACTCCCAGGAAGTCGGTTTGGAAATCGACTGTTTGAACAGTCGTCTGGCTTTTCGATTCACCCAAAAATTCAGCTGAAATTGATTCACTTAGTTCCACTTGTACAGATAACCTTGGCTCAATCCTAAAAACATCTATTTTATCGAAATAGCTTGTTCTTACGCCCAGAATTAAGTCAGTATTTGTCAAAAACTTAATGTTATTTTCAACAAAAAAGCTAGTCGTTCTCAACACTTCTTTACTAAGCGACTGAAAATCAGGAGTATTAATATCTCTTAAATTCCGAATACCTGTTTCTACAAATTGAATACCAGAAGATAAGTCCCAGTTTTCATTAATATAATAGTGGCTTACTGTCTTGAGATTTGTTTCTAAGACTTCGTTCTCTAAAATATGTTCTTGGCCTGTTAACACATCAAAATTGATGGATTTTTGCTGGTAATTTGACATTGATCCAAAAAACTGGGTTTTAAGTTGGTCATTCCATCGGTGCTTAAGGGATACGTACCCAGAATAGCTTCCTTGATTCAAGCTGCTATTTTTTGAAGTAATTTTACTGTCCACCACAGCGCTTTCTCTATATGTGATTGAATTATCCAGTAATAGAAACCCTGATTTTAATTCACTGTTTGATGAAAATTCATGATTAGCATTGATTGAAAGATCATAAAAATTAAATTGTTCGTTAGAGTTAATCACTTGAGATGAAGGCCTGTTATTGATAACATCTGAATTCCGAAAGGCCCGGTCGAAGTATTGCTCATAGGTAGGCGTTTTCACCAGCCCACTCAATGCTTGCCGAGAAGCGATCGTCAGTGAAGTTTTTCCAAACGGCAATTGTAATAACTGATCTGCACTGATCAAATTACTACCTGCTTGAAAAGAAAATTCTTCGGGGCTTTTGTTCGGTGTTTCGATTTGAATGGTACCAGATACCCCTTCACCCCATTCTGCAGATGTTCCATTCTTATTTAAAGAGGCTTTTTGGACGGTATAGGGATTAATAGCAGAGATTAACCCAAAAAAATGACCTGTTTGATATAACCTCATTCCGTCCCAAAGTACAAGGTTCTGATCATTTGATCCTCCCCTGATATTAATGTCACTTACTGTTTCATTGCCACTTTGTATTCCCGGTAAATTTTGAAGAAGGAAGAAGACGTCTGGTTCGGTTAGGCCGGGTAAAATATCCGTGTTCTGCACTTCTACTTCTATTTCTCCAGCTATTTTTTTATTGATACCTCTAGTAATGTAGCTATGTACTGTGACCTCTTGTAGTGTGGCAATATCCTTCTGCAGGTAAAATTTCGAGCATTCCTCTTGCGAATCTGGTGATCTGTTGGTTTCAAGAGCGGTCTTATTGTAACTAACATGGCTCACTAAAACTTCTTGGGAAAGAGTGATTGCTTTTAATTCGAAGTATCCTTTTTCATCGGTATTAGTAAATTTCTCTCCTGCATAGACCAAAGCGTCCGTGATTGGCTCTCCACTATCCAAATCAATCAGGTAACCACAGAGAATTGGATTGTTTGCTTTTTCCTTTATTGATATATATTTCTCATCAACAAAGATGAATTGTAATCCACTTACCTCTTCGAGATAGGAAAGTGTTTGTTCCAAATTGAGTTTTTCGTCAGGAAGAGATACATAAAAACTATCGATTGTTTGATCCATGTAAGTGAAGCTCACATTATATTGCTTCTCCATGCGATCAAGAATGCTGCGCAGAGGTTTTTCCCCTTCCACTTGGGCATAAGCACCTATTACCAATAAAATAAATAGGTTTGTAAGGAGCCATTTAGTGATTTTACTGATTCCCACGAGAAATCAATACCTTATTTTCATTGATCTGATAGTTGTAAGCAGAGGGTGCGGTAACTACATCCAGCGCTATTTTAAGATCATCATGCGGGAAGTTACCGGTGAAAGTATCATTTAAATTCACATCATTTGTTTCAATTACGAGGTCGTACTGATTTTCAAGTTCAGAAAGCACGGCTCGATATGGCATTTTGTAGAATGTACTCTTCCCTTTCATCCAATCTGGTTCATCGTTACCTTCCACATTGAACATTACGGTTTCTTCATTTATCAGTTGAAATCCTTGGCCGCTCGTAAGTTCCGATTTTTGTCCTTTTATTTCAACGCCAACCTTTCCTTCAAAGCACTTTACCTCATATACTTGATTACGTTGTTTTACATTAAAACTTGTTCCGAGTACGGTAACCATTCCACTGGAAGTCACCACATCAAATGTGGATCCTTTCTTTACCCTAAAAAATGCCTCACCTTCAAGCTTGACACTTCTTTCCTCAGCCCAATTTTTCTTATTGTAAACTAATTCTGAACCTTTATTAAGTACTACAATCGAGGAGTCCGGTAAATATTGTTCAACCTGGCTTTCTGAAAGTTTTATAGAAGATGAACCAGTAAAATTATAATTGAGGAATAAATAACTTAAAATACTGATGATGACCAGAGAAGCTGCTATGCCAATCAAACGTTGAGGCCATGAAATTCCTTGACCTTCTGCCTTGGATTTTGATAGGCGAGATGACCGGAATTTTTCCCACTCACTTTCAACATCAAGAGCGGGGGGTGTTGCCACGTTTGGCAGATTGCCCCAGATTTTGACAATGTCAGCATAATCAGCGGAACGCTTAAAGGATTCCTCTTCCTCCTTAGTCAGCTGGTCTAACAGCCATTTTCTTATAAGTTCTTCATTTTTCATGGTGTCTCTTCTTTGTAGAAAACAGCAACAGAGTGTTTTTCCCTACCGCATTTATTTAAAAAGATCATAAAATATCACCTAATTTTAGTCGAAGTGTATTCATCGCTTTATGTAGTCGTTTCTCTATGGCTTTCTCAGATACACCCAGCATTTCAGCAATTTCTCTTTGCTTTTTACCTTCAATACGTTTTAACAAAAGTGTAATTCTTTGTTCTTCAGGTAAATCAGATAGTGCTTTTTCCAATCGTTTTTTAAACTCTGCTTCTTCCAGGATGAATTGCGGATTCTCAGGGGAAGGTTTTTTTTCTTCGAGTATAGGTTGATGCTTGAGAGCCGTCTTATTTTTCGATAAAATATTTTTCATCAAATTATTTGCCGCTACAAACAGAAAGCCTCTCGCCTTCTCCAGACTT